>NZ_JBSGDD010000004.1:0-169154 GCF_053602195.1 Kitasatospora sp. NPDC004531
CACGGTTGCCTGTTTGCCACGTCGACGGTCGACATCGCACCCGGGCGCCCGGGCCGTCGTCTGACGGAGTGTCGACGCAGGCCCGCCGTGACCGACCCGTACACCACGCCCGGACTGACCCCCGGCCACCTCGGCGCCCCCGTGCTCGAACCCGCCGCCGCCCCGCCCGGCCTCCCGTACGGCGTCGAACCGCCCGACCCGGGCCGGCTGCGCACCGGCGCGGCCTGCTGCCTCAGCGTGGCCGGACTGCTCGGGGTGCTGGCCGCCGCCGCGCTCGCGCTGTTCCTGGTCTGGCCGGAGGGCAAGAAGCCCGCCCCCGACTACGTCGGCAACGGCACCGGCCGGGTCCAGGTGTCCGTCGCGCAGGGCGCCAGCATCACCCAGATCGGCAAGACGCTGACGTCCAAGCACGTCATCGCCTCCACCCGGGCGTTCACCGAGGCCGCAGCCAAGAGCCCCGCGGGCGACCGGATCCACCCCGGCACCTACACCCTCAAGGAGCGGATGTCGGCGACCGCCGCGCTCAACGTCCTGCTCGACCCCGCCAACGCCAACGCCCTGACCATTCCCGAGGGCTGGCGCACCACCCAGATCTACGCCGCCGTCGACACCCGGCTCGGCCTCGCCGCCGGAACCACCAGGGCCGCCGCCGAACAGCACCTCGCCGAGTTGGGCCTGCCCGCCGACGCGGGCGGCCACCTGGAGGGCTACCTGTTCCCCGCCACCTATCCCGTCACCGGCGACACCACCCCGCTCGCCCTGCTCCAGCAGATGGTGAAGGAAGCCGCCGGCCAGCTCGACGGCCGCGCCGTCGCGGACGCCGCCGCCGCGAACAACGTCTCCCCGTACGGGCTGCTCGCCGTCGCCAGCCTCGCCCAGGCCGAGGCCGACAACCCCGAGGACATGGCCAAGGTCGCGCGCGTCGTCTACAACCGGCTCGCGAAGAACATGCCGCTCCAGCTCGACTCCACCATCAACTACGCGCTCGGCCGCTCCACCCTCACCACCACCGTCGCCGACACCAAGCTCGACTCCCCGTTCAACACCTACGCCCACGCCGGCCTGCCGCCCACCCCCATCGGCAACCCCGGCCGGGACGCGCTGCGCGCCGCGATCCACCCCGCCGACGGTGACTGGCTGTACTTCGTGACCGTCCAACCCGGCGACACCCGGTTCACCGACAGCGCCGACCAACAACGGAAGAACGTGGACGAGTTCAACGCACACCGCGCACAGAACCCGTCGCCGACCGCCTCCGGCTCCTCACCTTCCGCTCCCTGATCAACAGGCAGTGACGCCCGTTGGCTACGCTGCGGTACGGTAACGTCTCCCAGCACGGGCGTCTTTAGCACGCCGGTTCGACGGACACCCTGGACGCGGTAAGGGGATCGATGACTGATCAGAGCGGGCGCTACGGTGCCCAGGGCGACCAGGCGTGGTTCCCCGGCGAGCAGCAGCAACCGCAGTACGGTCAGCAGGAGTTCGGCCAGCAGGAGTTCGCGCAGCAGTACCCGCAGGGGTACGTGCAGCAGGGCGTTCCGGTGCAGGGCGTGCCGCAGCAGGGGGTGCCGCAGCAGGGGTTCCCGCCCCAGCAGCAGATGCCGATGGGCGGCGGGCAGGGGTATCCGCAGCAGCAGGGCTTCGTCCAGCAGCAGCAACAGCCGGGCTACCCGCAGCAGCAGGCGATGCCGCCGCAGGGCATGACGCAGGGCGGCCAGCAGCCGTTCGCGCAGCAGCAGTTCGGCCAGCAGCAGGGGGTGCCTCAGCAGGGGTTCCCGCCCCAGCAGCAGGTGCCGATGGGCGGCGGGCAGGGGTATCCGCAGCAGCGCGGCGCGAGCCAGGGCGGGCAGCAGCAGTTCGTCCAGCCGGGCATGGCGCAGCCGATACCGCAGGGCATGCCGCAGCAGGCGATGCCGCAGGGCATGCCGCAGCAGGCGATGCCGCAGGGCGTGCCGCAGCAGGGCATGGTTCAGCCGGGTATGGCTCAGCAGGGGGTGCCGCAGCAGCCGGTGCAGCCCCAGCCGGCCCGGCCGCAGCCCGCGCCGGCCGGCGGGCCCGGGCCGGACGGGATCGACTGGGAGGCGGAGGCCGCCGCGCTCGACAACCCGGGGGCGGCGGCGCGTGACGCGGTCGAGCCGGACGAGCGGGTGGACGAGGCCGAGCAGTGGGCCGAGGACGAGTACGCCGAGGAGGAGGAGCGGGGCTCGTTCCTCTCCGAACAGGACAACTCGCGCGAGGCCGAGCGCAAGCGCAAGGAGAAGGGCAAGAAGTCCGGCCGCCGCAACGGCGGCGCCTGCCTGGTGGTCGCCCTCGTCCTGCTCGGCGCGGTCGGCGGCGCCGGCTGGTGGGGCTACGGCCAGTACCAGCAGCGCTTCGGCCCGCCGGCGGACTTCAAGGGCGACGGCAACGGCTCGGTCAACATCACCGTCGCCTCCGGCGCGGTCGGCGGCGACATCGGGCTGGTGCTGAAGGAAGCCGGCGTGGTGAAGAGCGTCAAGGCCTTCACCGTCGCGTACGACAAGAACCCGAAGGCGCGCGGCATCCAGCCCGGCATCTACACGATGAAGCACGAGATGTCCGGCGAGGCGGCCGTCAAGGAGCTGGTCGAGTCCAACGGCGGCAACGTGCTGATCCTGCCGGAGGGCATGAAGGCCGCCGACATCTACAACAAGATCGACGAGAAGCTGAAGCTCGACAAGGGCGCCACCGCGAAGGTCGCCAAGGACCAGGCCGGGAACCTCGGCCTGCCGGCCTATGCCAACAACAACCCCGAGGGCTTCCTCTACCCGACCCGGTACTCCATCACCGACGGAATGAAGCCCGAGGACCTGCTCAAGCAGATGGTGGGCAACGCCGTCCAGCGCTACAACGAGCTCAAGCTGGACGAGGCCGCGCAGAAGGTCGGGTTGAAGAGCGGCTACGACGTGATCATCGAGGCGTCGATCCTGCAGGCCGAGGGCAACAACGACCACGACTTCGGCAAGATGGCGCGGGCCATGTCCAACCGCCTGACCACCAACGTCACCGGGCACAAGCTCGGCCTGGACACCACGCTCCAGTACCAGTTGGGTCGCAAGGAGCTGACCTACGACGAGATCAACGACCGCTCGCTGAAGTACAACACCAACATGAACCCCGGCCTGCCGCCCACCCCGATCTCCAACCCGGGCGAGGACGCGATCAGGGCGATCCTCAACCCCACCCCGGGCGACTGGGTGTACTGGCTGGCGGTCTCGCCGTCGGAGACCAAGTTCGCGGTGACCGGTGAGGAGCACGCGAAGAACACCGAGGCCTGGTGCCTGTCGCGGGGCAAGAAGTACGACTCGAAGCAGGTCGTCTGCAAGTGACCCGCCCCCGCTGTCCGGTGGGCGGGACGGCTTTGCGGGGTGGGTGGGGGCGGCGGGTAGCGTGAGGTGGATGGAGAGCTTGCAGCCGGACGGGACCGCACTGTTGGAGGCCGCGCATGTGGACGTGGTGCGTGACGGGCGGTACTTGCTGAAGGATGTGTCGCTGACCGTTCGGGCCGGGGAGCACTGGGCGGTGCTCGGGGCGAACGGGGCCGGGAAGAGCACGTTGCTGTCGTTGCTGGGGGCGGTGCAGCATCCGACGGCGGGGGCGGTGAAGGTGCTCGGGCGGCAGCTCGGGCGGGTGGACGTGCGGGAGTTGCGGGCGCACCTGGGGCACGTGAATCCGCGGCACCCGCTGCGCTCGCCGCTGACGGTGCGGCAGGTGGTGCTGACCGGGACGACGCAGTCGATCGAGCCGGATCCGTTCCGCAAGCCGACGGCCGAACAGCTCGACCACGCCGAGGAGTTGATCCACGCGCTGGGCGTCGGGCACCGGGCCGAGAGCGCCTGGACGACGCTCTCGCAGGGGGAGCGCGGGCGGGTGCTGATCGCCCGGGCGCTGATGCCCGAGCCGCGGCTGCTGCTGCTGGACGAGCCCGCCACGGGGCTGGACCTGACCGCGCGCGAGCAACTGCTGGAGAGTCTGGACGAGTTGCGCCGGCGCTTCCCGGAGGTGGCGTCGGTGCTGGTCACCCACCACCTGGAGGAGCTGCCGGAGACCACCAGCCACGCGCTGCTGCTGCGCGACGGCCTGGTCACCGCCGCCGGTCCGGCCGGTGAGGTGCTGACCACCGAGCTGGTCTCGGAGTGCTTCCGCCACCCGATCCGGATCGGCCACAGCGAGGGCCGCTGGACCGCCCGCACCCGCCGGGGCGCCGTGTGACCCACCCGGCCCGGCGGGCGGCGCCCGGTACGGTGGTGCCGGGTTCCGCGTCCGAGGACCCCCGTCCCCCCGCCCCGTCCCGAAAGGCCGTGTCGTGACCACCCCGCACCGCGCCGCCGTGCTCGGCTCGCCGATTGCCCACTCGCTCTCGCCCGCCCTGCACCGGGCCGGCTATGCCGCGCTCGGGCTGGACGGGTGGAGCTACGACCGGTACGAGATCGACGAGGCGGGGCTGGAGGCGTTCGTCAGCGGGCTGGACGCCGCGTGGGCGGGCCTGTCGCTGACCATGCCGTTGAAGCGGGCGGTCCTGCCGCTGCTGGACACCGTCAGTGACACCGCGCGGGCCGTGGACGCCGTCAACACGGTGGTGTTCGGGCCGGACGGGCGGCGGCACGGCGACAACACGGACGTCCCCGGGCTGGTCAACGCGCTGCGCGAGCGGGGCGTCGAGCGGGTGGAGTCGGCGGCGGTGCTGGGCGCCGGGGCCACCGCCTCGTCCGCGCTGGCCGCGCTCGGGCAGGTCTGCGACGGCGAGCTGACGGTGTACGTGCGCAGTGCCGAACGGGCCGCGGAGATGCGGGAGTTGGGGGAGAAGCTGGGGCTGGCGGTGCGCACCGCCGACTGGGCGGACGGCGCGCGGGCGCTGGCCGGGCCGCTGACCGTCTCCACCACGCCGGTCGGCGCCACCGACGCTTTCGCGGCGCAGCTGACCGGCACGCCCGGGGTGCTGTTCGACGTGCTGTACCACCCGTGGCCGACGGCGCTGGCCGCCGTCTGCCTGGAGCGCGGCGGCACCGTGCTCGGCGGGCTGGACCTGCTGGTGCACCAGGCGGTGCTCCAGTTCGAGCGCTTCACCGGCGTCGAGCGGGGGCCGCTGGCGGCGATGCGGGCGGCGGGCGAAGCGGCCCTGCCGTCCTGAACTGCGGTTTTACCGGTGCGGCCGGTCCGGGTCGGCGGACGTTCACTGTCCGCTACGCGGACCGGGCCCCCGGCGGCGGCCCGGACGTGAAAGGATCGGTGCTTGCCCCGCCGCGCTCCGCAGCGGAGGCAGGACGAGACGCCGGACCGGTCGCCGTTCACGGCGTGCGGGCCGCTGACGAAGGAGCTTTTCGGTGGGTAGCTTGCGCTGGCTGACGGCGGGGGAGTCGCACGGCCCCGCTCTGGTCGCGACGCTGGAGGGCCTGCCGGCCGGAGTGCCGGTCACCACTGCCATGGTGGCCGACGCGCTGGCCCGCCGGCGGCTCGGCTATGGTCGCGGCGCGCGGATGAAGTTCGAGCAGGACGAGGTGACCTTCCTCGGCGGTGTCCGGCACGGTGCGACCATGGGCTCGCCGGTGGCGATCATGGTCGGCAACACCGAGTGGCCGAAGTGGGAGCAGGTCATGTCGGCCGACCCGGTCGACCCCGAGGTGCTCGCGGGCCTGGCCCGCAACGAGCCGCTGACCCGGCCCCGCCCCGGCCACGCCGACCTGGCGGGCATGCAGAAGTACTCGATCGAGGAGGCCCGGCCGATCCTGGAGCGCGCCAGCGCCCGGGAGACCGCGGCCCGGGTCGCGCTCGGCGCGGTCGCCCGCTCCTACCTGAAGGAGACCTGCGGCATCGAGATCGTCAGTCACGTGGTGGAGCTGGCCGCGGCCAAGGCCCCGGCCGGCGTGCTGCCGCTGCCCGCCGACGAGGCCCGGCTCGACGAGGACCCGGTGCGCTGCCTGGACGCCGACGCGTCGAAGGCGATGGTCGCCGAGATCGACCAGGCCCACAAGGACGGCGACACCCTGGGCGGCGTCGTCGAGGTGCTGGCGTACGGGGTGCCGGTCGGCCTCGGCTCGCACGTGCACTGGGACCGCCGGCTGGACGCCCGGCTGGCCGCCGCGCTGATGGGCATCCAGGCGATCAAGGGCGTCGAGGTCGGCGACGGCTTCGAGCTGGCCCGGATCCCCGGCTCCCAGGCGCACGACGAGATCCTGCCGACCCCCGAGGGCGTCAAGCGCGCCACCGGCCGCTCCGGCGGCACCGAGGGCGGCCTGTCCACCGGCGAGCTGCTGCGGGTGCGTGCCGCGATGAAGCCGATCGCGACCGTCCCGCGCGCCCTGCAGACGCTGGACGTGCGCACCGGCGAGCCCGCGAAGGCGCACCACCAGCGTTCCGACGTGTGCGCCGTCCCGGCGGCCGGCATCGTCGCGGAGGCGATGGTGGCGCTGGTGCTGGCCGACGCGGTGGCGGAGAAGTTCGGCGGCGACAACGTCTCCGAGACCCGCCGCAACGTGCAGTCGTACCTCGACAACCTGATCGTCCGATGAGCACCGCCCCCGTGGTGGTGCTGGTCGGCCCGCCCGGCAGTGGCAAGTCCACGGTCGGGCGGGTCCTCGCCGAACGGCTCGGCCTGCCGTTCCGCGACACCGACGAGGACATCGAGCGGACGGCCGGCAAGCCCATCCCGGAGATCTTCGTGGACGAGGGCGAGCCGCACTTCCGGCAGCTGGAACGCGAGGCAGTGGCGGCCGCCGCCGCGGACTTCTCCGGCGTGCTCGCGCTCGGCGGCGGGGCCGTGATGGCCCCCGCCACCCGCGAGGTGCTCGCCCCGCTGCCCGTGGTGTTCCTGGAAGTGGCGCTCGCCGACGCGGTCAAGCGGGTCGGCCTGGACGCCCCCCGCCCGCTGCTCGCCGTCAACCCCCGCGCGCGCTGGCGCGAGCTGATGGAGGCCCGCCGCCCGCTGTACCTGGAGGTCGCCACCGCCGTGGTCGACACCCAGGACCGCACCCCCGAGCAGGTCGCCGACGCCGTACTCGAAGCACTGGAGCTGAAGAACCCTCATGACTGACCAGATCGTCCGGATTCAGGTCGCTGGCAGCGACGGCCACGACCCGTACGAGGTGCTGATCGGGCACCAGCTGCTCGGCGAACTCGCCCCGCTGATCGGCCCGAAGGCCAAGCGGGTGGCGGTCATCCACCCGGAGGCGCTGGAGGCCACCGGCGAGGCGATCCGCGAGGACCTGGCCGAGCAGGGCTACGAGGCGATCGTCCTGCAGGTCCCGAACGCCGAGGACGCCAAGAGCGCCGAGGTCGCCGCGTACTGCTGGTCGGTGCTCGGCCAGACCGGCTTCACCCGCAGCGACGTGATCGTCGGCCTGGGCGGCGGGTCGACCACCGACCTGGCCGGCTTCGTCGCCGCCACCTGGCTGCGCGGCGTCCGCTGGATCTCGGTGCCCACCACGCTGCTCGGCATGGTGGACGCCGCCGTCGGCGGCAAGACCGGCATCAACATCGCCGAGGGCAAGAACATGGTCGGCGCCTTCCACCCGCCCGCGGGCGTGCTGGCCGACCTCGGCACCCTGGAGACCCTCGGCAAGCACGACTACGTCTCCGGCCTGGCCGAGGTGATCAAGGCGGGCTTCATCGCCGACCCGGTCATCCTCGACCTGATCGAACAGGACCCCGCGGCCGCCACCACGCCCGCCGGGCCGCACACCCTGGAACTCATCCGCCGCGCCATCCAGGTCAAGGCCGACGTGGTCTCCGGCGACCTCAAGGAGTCCGGCCGCCGGGAGATCCTCAACTACGGCCACACCCTCGGCCACGCCATCGAACGCAACGAGCGCTACAAGTGGCGGCACGGCGCGGCGATCTCCATCGGCATGGTCTTCGCCGCCGAACTCGGCCGCCTCGCCGGGCGGTTGGACGACGCCACCGCCGACCGGCACCGCACCGTGCTGGCCTCCGTCGGCCTGCCGCTCAGCTACCGGGCGGACGCCTGGCCGAAGCTGCTGGACGCCATGAAGATCGACAAGAAGTCGCGCGGCGACCTGCTGCGCTTCATCGTCCTCGACGGCCTCGCCAAGACCTCCGTCCTGGAGGGCCCCGACCCGTCGCTGCTGGTCGCGGCGTACGCGGAGGTCACCGGATGACCGTCCCCGTGCTGGTGCTGAACGGGCCCAACCTGGGGCGGCTCGGCTCCCGCGAACCCGACGTGTACGGGTCCACCTCGTACGCGGGCCTGGTCGCGCGGTGCACCGCCCTGGGGCTCGAACTGGGCCTGGACGTCTCGGTGCGGGAGACCAACTCCGAGGCGGAGATGGTGGGTTGGCTGCACGAGGCGGCCGACGCCAAGACCCCGGTGGTGATCAACCCCGGCGCGTTCACCCACTACTCGTACGCGATGCGGGACGCCGCCGCGCAGCGCACCGCACCCCTCATCGAGGTGCACATCTCCAACCCGTACACCCGCGAGACCTTCCGGCACACCTCGGTGATCGCCGCGGTCGCCTCCGGCACCATCGCGGGCTTCGGCCTCGGCTCCTACGAGCTCGCCCTGCGGGCCCTCGCCGAACAGCTCACCACCCGCTGAGCACCACCCGGGCCCGGTGGCGGACTTGTGCCCGCCACCGGGCCGACGTGTACATTCGGCGCAGGGAGGTGACGGTGAGCCAGTACGCGCAGAGCCACCAGCCGGGGGGCCGGGTGCCGGGGGGCCAGGTGCCGCCCCGCCCGGGCACGCCGCCGTATCCGACGGCCCCTCAACAGCCGTACCCCGCACCGGCGCTGCCCGCCGCCACCCAGGCCATTCCCACCGTCGGCCCGACCCCGGGCCGGCCCGACCGGCCGACCGTCCCGCTCAAGGCCGTCGCGCCCGGCGGCACCGGGCACTTCCTGCTGCCCGCCGGCGGCACCGTCCAGCTCCCCCAACTCCCCGCCGTGCCACCGCCGATGCCCGCACAACCCGCACCGCTGCCGGTCGGCCCGATCGCCGTCCTGCTGATCGGCCCCGCCGGCGCCGGCAAGACCACCGTCGCCCGGCACTGGGCCGAACGCCGACCCACCCCCACCGCGCACATCAGCCTCGACGACGTCCGCGAATGGGTCCAGGCCGGCTTCGCCAACCCGCAGTCCGGCTGGAACACCGCCTCCGAGGCCCAGTACCGGCTCGCCCGGCGCACCTGCGGCTTCGCCTGCCGCAACTACCTCGCCAACGGCATCTCCTGCATCATCGACGACGCCGTCTTCCCCGACCGCCCCGCGATCGGCCTCGGCGGCTGGAAACGCCACATCGGGCCCGGCATGATCCCCGTCGTCCTCCTCCCCGGCCTCGACCGCGTCCTGGCCCGCAACGCCGAACGCTCCGGCAACCGGCGCCTCTCCGACGACGAAGTCGCCCGCATCCACGGCCGCATGGCCGGCTGGCGCACCTCCGGCCTCCCCATCATCGACAACTCCAACCTCACCGTCCCCGAAACCGCCGCCGCCCTCGACCAGGCCATCCTCACCCGCCTCCACCAGCGCTGACCCCTCCGGGCACCCGCCGTAACGTTCCACCACCCGCTGCGCGGGGCTGGGGCGGGAGGGGGCGGCTGGGCCTGCTTGCCGCTGCGCGGGGCTTGGGCGGGAGGGGTCGGCTGCGTCTGCTGTCCCTTGGGCGGGGTTTGCCGCTGCGCGGGGCTCGGCTGCGCCGGCGCGTCGCTGCGCGGGCTTTGGGACGGGAGGGGCCGGCTGGGCCTGCTGTCCGCTGTGCGGCGCGTGGCTGCGTCTGCTGTTCGTCGGGCGGGGGCTTACCGCTGCGCGGAGCTCGGCTGCGCCGGCGCGTCGCTGCGCGGGCCTTCGGCGAAAGGGGTCGGCTGGGCCTGCTGTCCGCTGTGCGGGGCTTGGCTGCGTCTGCTGTTCGTCGGGCGGGGGCTTACCGCTGCGCGGAGCTCGGCTGCGCCGGCGCGTCGCTGCGCGGGGCGTGGCTATGCCTGCCCTTCGTGGGGCGGGGCTTGGCTGCGTCCGCTGTCTGTCGGGCGGGGGCCTGCTGCGCGGAGCTTGGCTGCGCCGGCGGTTCGTTGCCCGGTCTTCGGCGAAAGGGGTCGGCCGGGCGTGTTGTCCGCTGCGCGGGGCGTGGCTGCGTCTGCTTTCGGTCGGGCGGGGGCTTGCCGCTGCGCGGGCTTTGGCGGGGAGGGCAGGCCGTGCCCGCTGTTCGCTGCGCGGGCTCGGTTGTGTTGGCCTGTGGTTACGCGGTTTGGCTGCGGTTTGGCCCTCCGTGGGGCGGGGTTTGCCGCTGCGCGGGCTTCGGGTGGGTGGGTTTGGCAGCGGCCCGGCGCTTCGTTGCGCGGGGCTCGGGCGCGCTGGCTTTCCGCCGTGTGAGGTTCGCTGCGTCTGCTTCCGTCGGGCCCGGCAACCCGCTGTGCGGGCTTTCGGCGGCGGGGGGCTCGGCTGAGCTGGTGGTGAGGTATGGCGGCCGGAGGTCCGGACCGGCCGAGCCGCTTGTTGCTGCGGTGGGCGGGGCTGGGTGTCGGTGGGGGTTGGGAGAATGGGGGTGTTGGACGGGGTCGATGGTGGAGGTGGTGTGGGGTGCCTGAGGGGCATGTGGTGCATCGGTTGGCGCGGATGAACGGGGAGTTGTTCGGGGGGCGGGTGGTGCGGGTTTCGAGTCCGCAGGGGCGGTTCGGGGAGGGGGCCGCGTTGTTGGACGGGCGGGTGTTGGAGGGGGCGGAGGCGCACGGGAAGCATCTGTTCCTGGGGTTCGGGGACGACTGGCTGCATGTGCACCTGGGGTTGTACGGGAAGTACGAGTTCGGGGTGGGGGAGGCCCCGGAGCCGGTGGGGCAGGTGCGGTTGCGGATGGCGAACGAGGAGGGGTTCGCGGATCTGCGGGGGCCGACGGCGTGCGAGGTGTTGACGCCGGGGGAGAAGGCGGCGCTGCACCGGCGGCTGGGGCCGGATCCGTTGCGGGCGGGGGAGTCGGGGGACGCCGCGTGGCAGCGGATCTCGCGGAGCGGGACGACGGTCGCGGCGCTGCTGATGGATCAGAAGATCCTGGCGGGCGTCGGCAACGTGTACCGGGCGGAGGTGCTGTTCCGGCTGGGGATCAGTCCGCACCGGGCCGGCCGGGATCTGAGCCGGGCCGAGTGGGACGCGATCTGGGCGGATCTGGTGGCGCTGATGCACGACGGTGTGGACGCCGGCCGGATCGACACCGTCCGCCCGGAGCACACGCCGGAGGCGATGGGGCGGCCGCCGCGGGTGGACGACCACGGCGGCGAGGTGTACGTGTACCGGCGGCAGGACCAGCCGTGCCTGGTGTGCGAAACCCCGGTGCGGACGGAGGAGTTGGCGTCCCGGAACCTGTTCTGGTGCCCGCGCTGCCAGCAGTCATGACGCTGCGTCACCGAGTGGCGAAGCCTTGACGGAAGATTGACCGGGGTTTGGGCGAGGGCCCCGGGGCGCGCTCTTATTGTCGGGGTCATGCCCGTTCAACCGTTCCGGGGGGCGCGTCCGGCCCCGGCTCTTCCTGTTCTGCCGTACCGCAAGCCCACCAGGGGGCGCGACTACTGGGTGCTGGACGACGTGCTGCCCGATCCGGACGCGGTGCGGGCCCGGCACCTGGCCCGGGGCGACTGGGACGAGGGGTACCCGCACAAGCCGGAGTCGTGGCCGGGGCTGCGGGCGATGCCCGGGCTGGAGCCGGAGGAGCTGGCGCACGTCGAGAAGCTGGTGCGGGAGACTGTCGGGGTGCCCCGGGTGTGGGCGCTGGGCGAGGCCGAGGGCGGGACGTTCAACCACAACTGCGTGCAGGTGGTGGGCGCGGGGGAGTGCGAGCCGCGTCCGCACACCGATTCGCGTGCGCTGTGCCGGTACGCGGCCGTGCTGTACCTGAACCCGAACGTGCCGAAGCGCTGCGGGACGAGCTTCTACCGGCAGAGCCTGCCGGGCGGCCGGCTCGGCGGGAACAGCGTGGTCGCCCCGCACAACAACCTGGTGGACGCGCTGGGCACCCGCTTCGTCCCGCCAGACTCGTTCACCGAGGACCTGGCCGTGCCGCACCGCTACAACCGGCTGCTGCTGTACACCGCGAACCTGATGCACACCGCCACCGAGTACTACGGCGCCACGCTGGAGGAGAAGCGGATGACCTGCGTGTTCTTCTGGATGGCCTGACGGTCGGTCGGCCCGCCGGGCGGGGTGATCTTCGACACCTGGGTGACGGCGCCGTCTTGCCGCTGCGGGGGGAGCGCCTCTACGGTGGGCGGGCCGTGGTGTTCGGGAAGCCGGTGCACTGTGCTCGTCACAGGAGTCCGGAGCGGCCCTCGCCACTGTGATCGGGGAGTCGTCGGCTCCCACCTCGTGCCACTGGCCGCTCGCGGCCGGGAAGGCCGGGCGCCGACGCCGAACACCCCGTCAGCCAGGAGACCGGCCACGGCATCTCACGAAGTGATCCACGAGGTGCTGGAGCGTGATGCGCGGATGACCGCGTCCGATTCGACCATGCCCGGAAACGTCCCGGGCTCCCCTTTGCCTTCCTTCCGCTGGCGGCGCGAGGACACCTTGCGCACCGCCGGCCTGATGGCGGTGATCCTGGCCCTGCACGTGGTGGCGTTCGGGACGCTGCTGCTGCTGGTGGTGCCGGAGAAGTACCAGGTCGGCACCCAGGTGTTCGGTGTCGGCCTGGGTGTGACGGCGTACACCCTGGGCATGCGGCACGCCTTCGACGCCGACCACATCGCGGTGATCGACAACACCACCCGCAAGCTGATGGCGGACGGCCGCCGACCGGTCTCGGTGGGCTTCTGGTTCGCCCTCGGGCACTCCTCGATGGTGGTGATCATGGCGGCGCTGGTGGCCGGCGGCGCCGCGCTGGCGGGCACCCTGATGGACGAGGACTCGACCACCCACCAGGTGCTGGGCACCATCGGCACCACCGCCTCGGGCGCGTTCCTCTACCTGATCGCGGCGCTCAACCTGGTGGCGCTGCTGGGCATCCTGCGGGTGTTCCGGGCGATGCGGGCCGGCCAGTTCGACGAGGCCGAGCTGGAGAAGCACCTGAACTCCCGGGGCTTCCTGGCCCGGGTGCTGGGCCGGGCGACCCGGTCGATCACCCGGCCCGGCCAGATGTTCCCGGTCGGGATGGTGCTGGGGCTGGGCTTCGACACCGCCACCGAGGTCACGCTGATGGTGATGGCGGGCTCCGGCGCGGCCTCCGGCCTGCCCTGGTACGCGATCGTCTGCCTGCCGCTGCTGTTCGCGGCCGGGATGAGCCTGTTCGACACGCTGGACGGCACGTTCATGAACTTCGCCTACCAGTGGGCGTTCTCCAACCCCGTCCGCAAGGTGTACTACAACCTGACCATCACGGGGCTGTCGATCGCGGTGGCCTTCGTGATCGGCACCATCGAGCTGGTCGCGGTGCTGCACGACAAGTTCGACCTCGACGACCCGGTGTCCAGTTGGATCGCCGGACTCGGCCTGGACAACGTGGGCTTCGTGATCGTCGGCCTGTTCGTGGTGGTGTGGGCGGCGGCGATCGGCTACTGGCGGATCGCCCGGCGCTCCAGGGCCTTCGCCGGGGCGTCCTGACGCTCCGTCAACCTGCCGCCAGGATCAGGGTGCCGGCCACTGCCAGGCCGGCCCCGACCACCTGGACGCGCAGCAGCCGCTCCTTGAGCAGGCCGCGCGCCATCAGCGCCGTCACCACCGGGTAGAGCGAGGCCAGCACGGCCGCCACGGCGACCGAGCCCCGGTGCGTGGCGGCGGCGTACATGCCGTTCGCGGCGACGTCGGCGACGCCGACGGCGGTCAGCGCGGGCAGCGAGCGGGCGGCGCCGCGCAGGTCGAGGGGCTCGCGGCGGGCGGCGGCGGCCAGCATGCCGATGCCGACCACGGCGTTGGTGAGCCGCTGGACGCACAGCATCAGCAGCAGGCCGCCGCCGGCGCTCGCGTGCCCGATCAGTGCGAGCACCGCGCCGAACGCGAACGCGGCGGACAGCGTGAGCATCAGGACCCGGCGGCCGACGGCCGGCCCGCCGCGCTGCGGGCCGCCCGCCAGCGCCACCCCGGCGATCGCCACCAGGATGCCCAACGCCTGGACGGCGCCCGGCCGTTCGCCGAGGAACAGGCCGACGCCGATCGGCACCAGCACGCCGACGGTGGCCAGCGGCGAGACCACGCCCATCGGCCCGAGCGCCAGCGCCCGGTAGAAGGCGAGCAGCGCCACCGGCCCGATCACCCCGGCCGCGACGGCGTACCAGAGCGCGGGCCCGGCGTCCGACCAGCCGCCGGTGGCGGTGACGGCGACGGTCAGCACCAGGGCGGCGGCGGTCTGCGAGAGCACCACGACGCCGAGTGCGGGAAGCCGGCGGGTGATCGCGCCGCCGCCGTAGTCGGCGACGCCCCACAGCAGGCTGGCGAACAGGGCGAGGGCGGCGCTCACGAGAGCGCGGGAGGGGTCAGCATGGTGGACTCCGCAGTACAGTCGGTGGATCTGTCGAGCGGTCGCAGCATAGTTCAACCGAATGAACCGCCCCAACTAAAATATTGGACTCAAGCGTGCCGGAACCCGACGTCGTCACCCAGGCCCTCGCCCGCAACCTCAAACGGCTGCGCACCGACCGCGGCCACACCCTGGACGCCCTCGCGGCCCGCTCGGGCGTCAGCCGCGGCATGGTGGTCCAGATCGAGCAGGCCCGCACCAACCCGTCCGTCGGCACCGTGGTCCGCCTCGCCGACGCGCTCGGCGTCTCGATCGCCCGGCTGCTCGACTACGACGAGACCTCGGTGGTGCGGATCGTCCCTGCCGAGGAGGCCGTGCGGCTGTGGGCCGGCCCGGACGGCGGCAGCGGCGTCCTGCTGAACGGCATCGAGGCCCCCGGCCCGCTGGAGCTGTGGAGTTGGCACCTGCGCCCCGGCGAGCAGCACGCCTCCGACCCGCACCCGCCCGGCACCGTGGAGATCGCCCGGGTCGACGAGGGCGAACTCACCCTGCTGCTGGACGGCCGCACCCACCGCGTCCCGGCCGGCAGCACCGCCTCCTACGAGGCCGCCGCCGCCCACGGCTACCGCAACGAGGGCGACACCGACTGCCGGCTCACCCTGGTGGTGTCCGTCCCGCCGCCGCCCGGCAAGTGAGCACGCCGAAGGGCCCCGGGAGGCTCCCGGGGCCCTTCGGCGCATGCCTGTCAGAGGCCGTACCTGCGCCGGTACAGCTCCACCCGGCCCGCGGTGTCCAGCAGGCGGGCCTTGCCGGTGTAGAACGGGTGGCTCGCGGAGGACGTCTCCACATCCACCACCGGGTACTCCCGCCCGTCCGTCCACTCGACCGTCCGCCCGCTCGTCGCGGTGGACCTGGTCAGGAACGACAGGCCGCCCGTCTTGTCCCGGAAAACCACCGGACGGTACTCGGGGTGCACTCCCTGCTTCATCTGCTCCTCCTCCTGGATGCCTCGAACGGGACGAATCGGACGGTCAGCGGGTCTCGCGGAACTCCACGTGCCGCCCGGCCACCGGGTCGAACTTGCGCAGCACGATCCGGTCGGGGTTGGTCCGCCGGTTCTTGCGGGTCACGTAGCTGAAGCCGGTGCCCGCGGTCGACCGGAGGGTGATCACTGGCCTCAGTTCGCTGCGTGCCATCTCGAACCTCCACTCCCGGCAACGATTGCCGTTTTCATGTGGCCACAACACGGGCCCGCCCCGCCGCATTCCCGCCACCGATCGGGCCCGTCCCGACGGGCGGCCCCCGTGCCCCGTTCGTAGGCTCGGAGCATGTCCGACGCGCACGCCGCCCGACGCGAACGCCTCCGCGAGTACTGCAGCGCCTCCGGGGCCGACGCCGCGCTGATCACGCGCGCCGCGAACGTCCGCTACCTGACCGGCTGCCCGCCGTGCGGCGCCGCGCTGCTGCTCACCCGCGAACGCGCGGTGCTCGCGCTGCCCGAGGACCTGCCGCCCGAGGAGGCGGTGGAGCGCGAGGTGGACGAGGAGGTCGCCCGGCTGCCGGTGCCCGCCGAGACGGACGCCGCCGTCGCCGCCGCGGAGGCCGCCGGCCGGCTGCGGGTGCGCGACCTGGCCGTCGAGGAGCACGACCTGACGGTCGACCGGCACCGGGCGGTCGCCGCACTGGCCGCCCCGGCCCGGCTGCTCGACCTGGACCGGGCGGTGGAGCGGCTGCGGGTGGTCAAGGACGAGCACGAACTCGCCGACCTGCGGATCGCCGCCGAGATCGCCGACCAGGCGCTCGGCGAACTGCTCGAATCGATCCTGGTCGGCCGCACCGAGCGCCACCTGGCGATGGAGCTGGAGCGCCGGATGATCGACCACGGCGCCGACCGGGCCGCGTTCCCGGTCTCCGTCGGCACCGGCAGCCACTCCGGGCTGGAGCGCCACCAGCCCACCGACCGCCGGGTCGAGGAGGGCGACTTCCTCACCGTCGCGCTCGGCGCGCAGTACCGCGGCTACGGCATCTCCACCGCCCGCACCTTCGTGATCGGGGCCGCCCCCGCCGCCTGGCAGGTCGAGCTGCACCGCCTGGTCTTCCGCGCCCAGCGGGCCGGCCGGGAGGCGCTCGGGCCGGGCGTCGAGCAGCACGTCCCGGACGACGCGGCCCGCTCGATCCTGCAGGCCGCGGGCCACTCCGAGCACACCGTCCACCCGCTGGGACACGGCATCGGCCTGGAGATCAGGGAGGCACCGCGCCTCGGGCCCGCCGACATGGGTAAACTGGACAATCGCGTGCCGGTAACCGTCGGTCCAGGAGTGCATCTCCCGGGTCGCGGCGGGGTCCGGATCGAGGACACGCTCGTGGTGCGACCTCCCGAGGAGGGCGGGCCCGAGCTGCTCACCATCACCACCAAGGAGCTCCTCGCGCTGTAGCCCGACGGGCAGCGGCGGCGCGCTGCTTGGTGCTCTTTGACAGCGGACATATCAGGAGTAAGTGCGCCCGTGGCTACCACGAACGATCTCAAGAACGGCATGGTCCTCAAGCTGGACGGCGGCAAGCTCTGGACCGTCGTCGAGTTCCAGCACGTCAAGCCCGGCAAGGGCCCGGCCTTCGTGCGCACCAAGCTGAAGGAGGTCCTGTCCGGCAAGGTCGTCGAGAAGACCTTCAACGCGGGCATCAAGGTCGAGACCGCCAACGTCGACAAGCGGACCATGCAGTACTCGTACCGCGACGGCGACGCGTTCATCTTCATGGACATGGACACCTACGACCAGGTCCCGGTCGACTCCGCCACCGTCGGCGACGCCGCCAAGTACCTGCTGGAGGGCTTCGAGGCCCTGGTCGCGCAGAACGAGGGCGTCCCGCTGTACATCGAGCTCCCCGCCGCGGTCGAGCTGGTCATCTCCGAGACCGAGCCGGGCCTGCAGGGCGACCGCTCCACCGGTGGCACCAAGCCCGCCACCCTGGAGACCGGCGCCGAGATCCAGGTGCCGCTGTTCGTCACCACCGGCGAGAAGGTCAAGGTCGACACCCGCGACGGCAGCTACCTCGGCCGGGTCAAGTAATCGTGGCCGCTGCTCGCAGCAAGGCCCGCACCCGGGCCTTCCAGATCCTGTTCGAGGCGGACCACCGCGGTGTGGCCCCCGAGCGGGTGCTCGCCGACTGGATCGCGCGTGCCCGCGACCCCCGTCCGGACGAGGGTATTCCGCAGGTCGCGGACTACACGATGCAGCTGGTCGAGGGCTACGCGCAGCACGCGCGCACCATCGACGACCTGATCTCCACCTACGCGGTGGGCTGGACGCTGGACCGGATGCCGATCGCCGACCGCAACGTGCTGCGGCTCGGCACGTACGAGCTCATCTGGGAGGACGGCACCCCTGACGCGGTCGTCCTGGACGAGGCCGTGGAGATCGCCAAGGAGTACTCGACGGACGAGTCGCCGGCCTTCGTGAACGGTCTGCTCGCCCGCTTCCTGGAGCTCAAGCCGACCATCCGTCGCTGAGCCCCGCCCCGCCTGTTCGAAGGCCGTCGGACCTGTTGGTCCGGCGGCCTTCGCGCGTAAGCTACCGGCAAGTAATGAGTTTCGCGTCTGCGCAGAAGGGCCCAGCCATGCCGGAGACCACCAGCGAGTTCGACCGGGGCATCGCGCTCACCCCGCACCCCGACGAGCCCGGCCGCTACGACGGCGAGCTCGGCGACGGCTGGCAGATCGGCGGCGGCGTCAACGGCGGACTGCTGCTCGCCTTCGCCGCGCACGCCCTCGCCCTGGAGGCCGGGCCCGGCCACCCGCACCCGCTCACCGTCAGCGGCACCTACGTCTCGCCGTCCCGCCCCGGCCCGGCCACCGTCCGCACCGAGATCATGCGCCGCGGCCGCTCGCTGGCCACCGGCAGCGCGATCCTCTCCCAGGGCGGCGAGGAGCGGCTGCGGATCACCGCCGCCTTCACCGACCTCGCGGCGCTCGACGACGAGGTCGCCACCACCGCCGTCGCGCCGGTGCTGCCCGCCCCCGAGCAGTGCGTCGGGATCGAGCACGCCCCCAAGGAACTCATCGCCCAGGCCGCCCTGTTGGAGCGCCTTGACCTGCGCCTTGACCCGGCCACCGTCGGCTGGGCGCTCGGCCAGCCGTCCAAGGAGGGCCGCATCCAGGGCTGGTTCAAGCTCGCCGACGGCCGCCCCGCCGACCCGCTGTCGCTGCTGCTCACCGCCGACGCGCTGCCGCCCGTCACCTTCGACCTGGGCCGCCCCGGCTGGGCCCCCACCATCGAACTGACCGTCCACCTGCGGGCGTTGCCCGCCGACGGCTGGCTGCGCGTCTCGCACGCCACCCGCAACGTGGCCGGCGGCTACTTCGAGGAGGACTGCGAGATCTGGGACGAGAACGGCCGCCTGGTCGCCCAGTCCCGCCAACTCGCCAAGACCCCGCGCCCGTTGGGCTGACGGGGCCGGCCGGCGGCTCAGCGGCGGGGGTCGACCAGGATCTTGACGGCCGTCTCGTTGTGGTGGATCAGCGTGTCGAAGCCCTCCGAGACGAGGTTCTCCAGCCCGATGACCCCGGTGATGAACGGCGCCAGGTCGATCCGCCCCTCCTGCACCAGCTTGATGGTCTGCGGGTGGGAGTTGACGTAGGCGATGGTGCCGCGCAGATCGACCTCCTTGAGGACGAGCTTCTGCATGTCGAGCGAGGCGGGTCTGCCCCAGATCGAGATGACGGTGATCACACCGCCCGGCTTGATCGCGTCGAACAGGGTGTCCAGGACGGCGTTGACGGACGTCGCCTCGAACGCGACGTCCGCGCCCCGGCCGCCGGTCAGCCGCCGGACCTCCTCGACGACGTCGGTGGCGGCCGGGTCGATGACGTGGTCGGCGGCCTTGGCGTCCAGCGCCTTCTGCCGGCGCAGCGGGCTGAGTTCGGAGACCGCGACCTGGACGCCCATCGCCCTGAGCACCGCGCAGGTCAGCAGCCCGATCGGCCCGGCCCCGCCGAC
Source organism: Kitasatospora sp. NPDC004531 (assembly GCF_053602195.1). NCBI lineage: Bacteria > Bacillati > Actinomycetota > Actinomycetes > Kitasatosporales > Streptomycetaceae > Kitasatospora > Kitasatospora sp. NPDC004531. The sequence goes on from NZ_JBSGDD010000004.1 coordinate 19,399, forward strand.
CAGGGCGAAGTCCCCGGCCTTCGCGCCCGAACGCTGGAACGCGTGGTACCCGACCGACAGCGGCTCGATCAGCGCCGCCTGGTCCAGCGGGAGGTCGCCGACCGGGTGCACCCACCGGCGCTCGACGACGATCTTCTCGGCGAGCCCGCCGCCGCGTCCGCCCAGGCCGATGAAGTTCATGTCGGGCGACAGGTGGTAGACCGGGTTGTTCTCGCTGGTGTCGACGTCGGGGCGCAGGATGTAGGGCTCGACGACGACCCGGTCGCCCGGCTTCAGGTCGTCGACGCCCTCGCCCACCGCGTACACCACGCCGGACATCTCGTGGCCGAGCGTCACGGGGGCGCTCTCGCCGGAGACCGGGTGCGGATGGCCGGCCGGCGGGACGAAGATCGGCCCGTCGAGGTACTCGTGCAGGTCGGTGCCGCAGATCCCGCAGTACGCGACGTCGATGCCCACCGTGCCCGGTCGTACGACGGGCTCCGCGACGTCCTCGATGCGGATGTCGCCGCGGTCGTAGTAGCGTGCAGCCTTCACTTGAAACCGCTCCTTCGACTGGTTTGTCGCCCGCGCCCCGGTGCCGCGCCCGGACGTGGGCCGGGGCCCGCCGTGGCGCGGCCCCATCGGGTCAGTAGTCAAAACACTGCGGCACGGAGCCCGGATCGGCCTCCCGGGCCGCCCGGCGCGCCGGGTCCCGTCTCGGCAGGCCGCGCCCCGGCCTTGACGGTCAGTTGCAGACTTGTGACAGCCCGTGTGTGTGGGACGGATGTGGGCGGGGAGAAGACCGGTCAGCAGTTGCTCGACCGAGATCCCCGGGAGCCACCGATGTCCAGGAACAGCCGCCGGCCGCGCCGTTGCGGTGCCGAGTCCCCGCGCCGCAGCGACGAGGCCTTCGTCACCGGGATCCTGACCAGCGAGGCCGACTTCGTGCGGGCCCGCGAGTGGCAGCTCACCGACGCGCCCGACTACGACACCTATCTGCGCGAGACCGGCGAGGTGCTGGCCGAGGCGGTGGACGGGTACGCGACGGTCCGGGCCCGGATGTTCCACCCCGACGACTTCGCGGACTACTGCCTGCTGCACGGCTTCGACCCGGGCGAGCAGGCCGCCCGCGACGGCTACCTGGTCAACCCGCCGCTGCAGACCCAGCTGGTCACCTACCGCGGCGAGGACCTCGCCGACTTCGTGCCCCGCCTGGTCCGCGCCCGCGAGGGCGGCCTGACGCTGCTGCACGCCGACCTGGTGACGGACGGCGCGCTCTGCGAGCCGGAGCAGGCCGCCGCCGACCCGCGGGTGCGCTGGACGTACCAGCAGGCCTCCGAGCTGTTCCGCCGGATGCTGGTCGGTGCCGGCTGCGGGGCCTACGAGTTCCGGGTCGCGGTGGACGCCCCCGGCGGGCCGCTGTCCGCGCACGCCCGGGTGCTGCACTGGGAGGACGGCGCGGTGCGGATCCACGACGAGGACCTCGACCTGATCACCGCCGTGCTCTGCGCCGGCCTGTACGGCGAACTCCCCGGCGCCGCCGTCCTGCACGGCACGCAGGGCTCCGGCGCGGTCTGCGGCGAGTACCGGCAGGTCGCCTGGGCCTGGCGCAGCACCGGCTTCGACTGGACGCCCGCCGAGCTCGCGGTCGACGGCGTCCCGGCCGGGCCCGGGTTCAGCCTCGGCACCGTGGTCTGACGGAGGTACGACAGCGGGGCGGGTGGCCGGAGAACCGGCCGCCCGCCCCGCTGTGACGTTTCTTCACTTCTCCGCGCGAAGCGCCGGATCAGCTCGCGTCCTCCTCGCGGACGGCACGACGCGCGTCCGGGTTCAGCACGCCCCAGCTGATCAGCTGCTCGGTGAGGATCGAGGGGGACTGGTCGTAGATGACGGCCAGGGTGCGCAGGTCGTCCTGGCGGATCGAGAGCACCTTGCCGTTGTAGTCGCCGCGCTGGGACTGGATGGTCGCCGCGTAGCGCTGCAGCGGGCCGGCCTTCTCCGACGGGACCTGCGTCAGCCGCTCCAGGTCGAGCACCAGGCGCGGCGGCGGCTCGGCCGCGCCGCCCGGGGTGCCGCCGGGCAGCAGCTCCTGCACCGGGACGCCGTAGAAATCGGCCAGCTCGGCGAGGCGCTGCACCGTGACGGCGCGGTCGCCGCGCTCGTAGGAGCCGACCACGACAGCCTTCCAGCGGCCCGTGGACTTCTCCTCGACGCCGTGCAGGGAGAGACCCTGCTGAGTGCGGATCGCCCGGAGCTTGGCCCCGAGCTGCTTCGCGTAGTCGCTGGACATGGATCTCCCCGGACGAGATTTCGCGTGCGCTGGATTGGGAGCGACGAGCGCTCACTGCGGAGCACCTTCGTAACTCCCTGTGAGGTTACGTAGAGTGAGGGTGGCGCGTCAAGCCGAATGGGGCACTCGTGCGAACGCGCGTCGGGCGGGTCGAGATCAGCGCACTGCTACGATGAGCGAGGCTCCGGCTGCGGCCGGAAACCCTTCCCGACATCCTTTAAGACCCGTCCCGTGAGGCGGGGAAGGAGGTCCGCTTCGGCATGACCACACCCAGTTCCGCCCCCCGCGCCCCGCACCAGGTGCTGGACGCCACCGACGTCGCCCGGGTCGTCACCCGGATCGCCCACGAGATCGTGGAGCGCGCCAAGGGCGCCGAGGACGTCGTGCTGCTGGGCATCCACACCCGCGGCGTCCACCTGGCCCGCCGGCTGCAGGCCAGGCTCACCCAGATCACCGGCCGGGAGATCCCGTTCGGCACGCTGGACATCACCATGTACCGGGACGACCTGCGGCTGAAGCCCGCCCGGGCCCTGGAGCACACCGAGATCCCCGCCGACGGCATCGACGGCAGGCTGGTGATCCTGGTCGACGACGTGCTGTTCTCCGGCCGCACCATCCGGGCCGCCCTCGACGCGCTCGGCGACATCGGCCGCCCGCGCGCCGTGCAGCTCGCCGTGCTGGTCGACCGCGGCCACCGCGAACTCCCGATCCGCGCCGACTACGTGGGCAAGAACCTGCCCACCTCGCTGCGCGAAGCCGTGCAGGTCCAGCTCTCCGAGACCGACGGCCGCGACGCCGTCCTGCTCGGCGACCGCGACTACGCCGCGCGCTCCTCCCAGGCCCTCGCCGCCGACCCCCAGCTCCCGGAGTAAACCCGCGTGAAGCGCCACCTCGTCTCCGCCGCCGACCTCAGCCGCGACGACGCGCTGCTGATCCTGGACACCGCCGAGGAGCTCGCCCAGCTCTCCGGCCGGGCCGTCAAGAAGCTCCCCACGCTGCGCGGCCGCACCGTCGTCAACCTGTTCTTCGAGGACTCCACCCGCACCAAGACCTCCTTCGAGGTCGCCGAGAAGCGGCTGTCCGCCGACGTCATCAACTTCTCCGCCAAGGGCTCCTCGGTCTCCAAGGGCGAAAGCCTCAAGGACACCGCGCTGACCCTGCAGGCGATGGGCGCCGACGCCGTGGTGATCCGCCACCACGCCTCCGGCGCGCCCGCCCGCCTCGCCGACTCCGACTGGCTGCACGGCAGCGTCATCAACGCCGGCGACGGCACCCACGAGCACCCCACCCAGGCGCTGCTGGACGCGTTCACCATGCGCCGCCACCTCAACCCGGGCCTCGGCCGCGACCTGGCCGGCCGCAAGGTGGCCATCGTCGGCGACATCCTGCACAGCCGGGTCGCCCGCTCCAACGTGCACCTGCTGACCACGCTCGGCGCGGAGGTCACCTTCGTCGCCCCGCCGACGCTGCTGCCGATCGGCATCGAGACCTGGCCCTGCCAGGTGTCCTACGACCTGGACGCGGTGCTGCCCAAGGTCGACGCCGTGATGATGCTGCGCGTCCAGCGCGAGCGGATGAACGCCGCGTTCTTCCCCACCGAGCGCGAGTACTCGCGCCGCTACGGCCTGGACGGGCAGCGCCTGGCCACCATGCCGGAGCACGCCGTCGTGCTGCACCCCGGCCCGATGGTCCGCGGCATGGAGATCACCGCCGAGGTCGCCGACTCGCCGCGCTGCACCGTGGTCGAGCAGGTCGCCAACGGCGTCTCGGTCCGGATGGCCGTCCTGTACCTGCTGCTCGGCGGAGCCACCATGGCCGACGCACCCCGCACCACCGAAACCCTGGAGGCCGCCCAGTGACCACCTACCTGATCCGCAACGCCCAGATCCTCGGCGGCGCCCCCCAGGACATCCACCTCGTCGACGGCGTCTTCGCCGCGATCGGCGAGAACCTCGACGTGCCGGCCGACATCGAGATCGACGCCACCGGCCTGGTCGCCCTGCCCGGCCTGGTCGACCTGCACACCCACCTGCGCGAGCCCGGCCGCGAGGACGCCGAGACCGTGCTCACCGGCACCCGGGCCGCCGCGATGGGCGGCTACACCGCCGTGCACGCGATGGCCAACACCTTCCCGGTCGCCGACACCGCCGGCGTCGTCGAGCAGGTCTGGCGGCTCGGCCAGGAGTCCGGCTACTGCGACGTGCAGCCGGTCGGCGCCGTCACCGTCGGCCTGGAGGGCAGGCAGCTCGCCGAGCTCGGCGCGATGCACGACTCCGCCGCCGGCGTGCGGATGTTCTCCGACGACGGCAAGTGCGTGGACGACGCGGTGATCATGCGCCGCGCGCTGGAGTACGTGAAGGCCTTCGACGGCGTCGTCGCCCAGCACGCCCAGGAGCCCCGGCTGACCGCCGGCGCCCAGATGAACGAGGGCCTGGTCTCCGGCGAGCTCGGCCTCGGCGGCTGGCCCGCCGTCGCCGAGGAGTCGATCATCGCCCGGGACGTGCTGCTGGCCGCGCACGTCGGCTCCCGGGTGCACATCTGCCACCTGTCCACGGCCGGCTCGGTGGAGATCGTCCGCTGGGCCAAGGGCAAGGGCTGGGACGTCACCGCCGAGGTCACCCCGCACCACCTGCTGCTCACCGACGAACTCGTCCGCAGCTACGACCCGGTGTACAAGGTCAACCCGCCGCTGCGCACCGCCGCCGACGTCGAGGCGCTGCGCGCCGCGCTGGCCGACGGCACCATCGACGCCGTCGCCACCGACCACGCCCCGCACCCGGCGGAGGACAAGGACTGCGAGTGGGCGGTCGCCGCGATGGGCATGGTCGGCCTGGAGACCGCGCTGTCGGTCGTGCAGCAGACCATGGTGGACACCGGCCTGCTGAACTGGGAGGGCGTCGCGGACCGGATGTCGCACCGCCCGGCGCGGATCGGCCGGCTGACCGGCCACGGGCGTCCGATCTCGGTGGGTGAGCCCGCCAACCTGGTGCTCTTCGATCCCGCGTACCGTGGAGTCGTGAACCCCGACACCTTCGCCACCCGCTCCCGCAACAGCCCGTACAAGGGCATGGACCTGCCCGGACGGGTGCACGCCACCTTCCTGCGCGGCGAGGCCACCGTGCTCGCCGGCGAACTGGTCGAGCACTGATGCTGCTCGCCACCGAGAAGGGCCGGGTGACCGACTGGCCCGGGTACATCGGTGCGACGGTCGGCCTGCTGATCCTGGTCGCGCTGGTCTACTGGCTGATGCGACAGGGCTGGAACTGGCGCCGGACCCTGCAGTCCGGCCTGCCGGAACTGCCCGCGGCGCCCGAGCAGCCGGGCGCGGCCCTGCTGGCCGGCCCCGGCCGGTACCACGGCTCCACCACCGCCGGGAACTGGCTGGACCGGGTCGTCGCGCACGGCCTGGGCCACCGCAGCCTGGCCGAGCTCACCCTCACCGAACAGGGCCTGCTGGCCCGCCGCCCCGGCGCGGACGACCTGTGGATCCCCGCCGAAGCCCTCACCGGCGCCCGCACCGACTCCGGCATCGCCGGCAAGGTGGTCCCCTCGGGCCTGCTGGTGGTCGGCTGGACGCACGGCGACGGTGAGCTGGAAAGCGGTTTCCGGTTGGATTCCGCCGCCGATCACGACGCCTGGGTCGAGGCCGTCGAGGCACTGGTAACACGTACGAAGACGAAGAAGACGGAAGAGGCCGCGAGATGACCGCACCTGCCCCCACCACGCAGCGCCCCAGGCGGGAGCGAGTGCCCGCCGTGCTCGTCCTGGAGGACGGCCGGACGTTCCGCGGCCAGGCCTACGGCGCGGTCGGCGAGACCTTCGGCGAGGCGGTCTTCAACACCGGCATGTCCGGCTACCAGGAGACCCTGACCGACCCGTCCTACCACCGCCAGGTGGTCGTGATGACCGCCCCGCAGATCGGCAACACCGGCTGGAACGACGAGGACGACGAGTCGCAGCAGATCTGGGTCGCCGGCTACGTCGTCCGCGACCCCTCCCGGATCGCCTCCAACTGGCGGGCGAAGCGCTCGCTGGACGAGGAGCTGGAGCGCCAGGGCGTGGTCGGCATCAGCGGGATCGACACCCGCGCGCTCACCCGCCACCTGCGCGAGCGCGGCGCGATGCGCGTCGGCATCTTCTCCGGCCCGGCCGTCGAGGACCCGGCGGCGCTGCTCGCCAAGGTCCAGCAGGCCCCGGAGATGAAGGGCGCCGACCTGTGCGCCGAGGTCGCCACCAAGGAGGCCTACGTCGTCCCCGCGATCGGCGAGAAGAAGTTCACCGTCGCCGCCGTCGACCTCGGCATCAAGGGCATGACCCCGCACCGGATGGCCGAGCGCGGCATCGAGGTGCACGTGCTGCCCGCGAACGCCACCGCCGAGGACATCTACGCGGTGCAGCCCGACGGCGTGTTCTTCTCCAACGGCCCGGGCGACCCGGCCACCGCCGACCGGCAGGTCGAGGTGCTGCGCGAGGTGCTGGCCAAGAAGACCCCGTTCTTCGGCATCTGCTTCGGCAACCAGATCCTCGGCCGGGCCTTCGGGTTCGGCACCTACAAGCTCAAGTACGGCCACCGCGGCATCAACCAGCCGGTGCAGGACCGCACCACCGGCAAGGTCGAGGTGACCGCCCACAACCACGGCTTCGCCGTGAACGCGCCGCTGGACAAGGTGAGCGACACCCCCTTCGGGCGGGTCGAGGTCTCCCACGTCTGCCTCAACGACGACGTGGTCGAGGGCCTGCAGGCACTCGACGTCCCCGCCTTCAGCGTGCAGTACCACCCCGAAGCGGCAGCCGGCCCGCACGACGCCGCCTACCTCTTCGACCGCTTCGTGAGCCTTATGGAGGCCCAGCGTGCCTAAGCGCACCGACATCAAGTCCGTCCTGGTGATCGGCTCCGGCCCCATCGTCATCGGCCAGGCGGCGGAGTTCGACTACTCGGGTACGCAGGCCTGCCGGGTGCTCAAGGCCGAGGGGCTGCGGGTCATCCTGGTCAACTCCAACCCGGCGACCATCATGACCGACCCGGAGATCGCCGACGCCACCTACGTCGAGCCGATCACCCCCGAGTTCGTCGAGAAGATCATCGCCAAGGAGCGCCCCGACGCGCTGCTGCCGACCCTCGGCGGCCAGACCGCGCTGAACACCGCGATCTCCCTGCACAAGGCCGGCACCCTCGACAAGTACGACGTCGAGCTGATCGGCGCCGACGTCGAGGCGATCAACAAGGGCGAGGACCGCGAGCTGTTCAAGGGCGTGGTCGAGGCCGTCAACGCCAAGATCGGCCACGGCGAGTCCGCCCGCTCGGTGATCTGCCACTCCATGGAGGACGTGCTCGCCGGCGTCGAGACGCTCGGCGGCTACCCGGTCGTGGTCCGCCCCTCCTTCACCATGGGCGGCGCCGGCTCCGGCTTCGCCCACGACGAGGAGGACCTGCGCCGCATCGCCGGCCAGGGCCTGGCCCTCTCGCCGACCACCGAGGTGCTCCTGGAGGAGTCCATCCTCGGCTGGAAGGAGTACGAGCTGGAGCTGATGCGCGACAAGAACGACAACGTCGTGGTGGTCTGCTCCATCGAGAACTTCGACCCGATGGGCGTCCACACCGGCGACTCCATCACCGTCGCCCCGGCGATGACGCTCACCGACCGCGAGTACCAGATCCTGCGCGACATCGGCATCGCCGTGATCCGCGAGGTCGGCGTCGACACCGGCGGCTGCAACATCCAGTTCGCCGTCAACCCCGTCGACGGCCGGGTCATCGTCATCGAGATGAACCCGCGCGTCTCGCGCTCCTCCGCGCTCGCCTCGAAGGCCACCGGCTTCCCGATCGCCAAGATCGCCGCCAAGCTGGCCGTCGGCTACACGCTGGACGAGATCCCCAACGACATCACCGAGCAGACCCCGGCCTCCTTCGAGCCGACGCTCGACTACGTGGTCGTCAAGGTGCCGCGGTTCGCGTTCGAGAAGTTCCCGTCCGCCGACGCCACGCTGACCACCACCATGAAGTCGGTCGGCGAGGCCATGGCGATGGGCCGCAACTTCCCCGAGGCGCTGAACAAGGCGCTGCGCTCGCTGGAGAAGAAGGGCTCGCAGTTCGCCTTCACCGGCGAGCCCGGCGACAAGGCGGAGCTGCTGGCCAAGGCGGTCGTCCCGACCGACGGCCGGATCAACACCGTCATGCAGGCGATCCGGGCCGGCGCCACCCCCGAGGAGGTGTTCGACGCCACCCGGATCGACCCGTGGTTCGTCGACCAGCTCTTCCTGATCCACGAGATCGCCGTCGAGCTCGCCGAGGGCGACAAGCTCGACCCGGAGCTGCTGCGCCACGCCAAGCGGCACGGCTTCTCCGACCAGCAGATCGGCGAGATCCGCGGCCTCAAGGCCGACGTGGTCCGCGAGGTGCGGCACGCGCTCGGCATCCGCCCGGTGTTCAAGACCGTCGACACCTGCGCCGCCGAGTTCGCCGCCAAGACCCCGTACTTCTACTCGTCCTACGACGAGGAGAGCGAGGTCGCCCCGCGCACCAAGCCCGCCGTGATCATCCTGGGCTCCGGCCCGAACCGGATCGGCCAGGGCATCGAGTTCGACTACTCCTGCGTGCACGCGTCGTTCGCGCTCGCCGACGCCGGGTACGAGACCGTGATGGTCAACTGCAACCCGGAGACCGTCTCCACCGACTACGACACCTCCGACCGGCTGTACTTCGAGCCGCTCACCCTGGAGGACGTGCTGGAGATCGTCCACGCCGAGCAGCAGGCCGGCCCGCTGGCCGGCGTCATCGTGCAGCTCGGCGGCCAGACCCCGCTGGGCCTGGCGCAGGCGCTCAAGGACAACGGCGTGCCGGTGGTCGGCACCTCGCCCGAGGCGATCCACCTCGCCGAGGAGCGCGGCGCGTTCGGCCGGGTGCTCAAGGAGGCGGGCCTGCCCGCGCCCAAGCACGGCACCGCCTTCTCCTTCGACGAGGCCAAGGCCATCGCCGACGAGATCGGCTACCCCGTGCTGGCCCGCCCGTCCTACGTGCTCGGCGGCCGCGGCATGGAGATCGTCTACGACGAGGCCTCGCTCGCCTCCTACCTGGAGCGGCACGCCGGCCTGATCTCCGAGCACCCGGTGCTGATCGACCGCTTCCTGGACGACGCGGTCGAGATCGACGTGGACGCGCTGTACGACGGCCAGGAGCTGTACCTGGGCGGCGTCATGGAGCACATCGAGGAGGCCGGCATCCACTCCGGCGACTCCGCGTGCGCGCTGCCGCCGATCACCCTCGGCGGGTTCGACATCAAGCGGCTGCGCTCGGCCACCGAGGGCATCGCCAAGGGCGTCGGCGTCCGCGGCCTGATCAACATCCAGTTCGCGCTGTCCGGCGACATCCTGTACGTGCTGGAGGCCAACCCGCGCGCCTCCCGCACCGTGCCGTTCACCTCCAAGGCGACCGCCGTGCCGCTGGCCAAGGCCGCCGCCCGGATCTCGCTCGGCGCCACCATCGCCGAGCTGCGCGCCGAGGGCCTGCTGCCGCGCGAGGGCGACGGCGGCACGCTGCCGGCCGACGCGCCGATCTCCGTCAAGGAGGCCGTGATGCCGTGGTCGCGCTTCCGCGACGTGCACGGCCGCGGCGTGGACACCGTGCTCGGCCCGGAGATGCGCTCCACCGGCGAGGTCATGGGCATCGACCGGGTCTTCGGCACCGCCTACGCGAAGTCCCAGACCGGCGCGTACGGTGCCCTGCCCACCAGCGGCAAGGTGTTCGTCTCGGTCGCCAACCGCGACAAGCGCAACCTGGTCTTTCCGGCCCGCGCGCTGGTCGAGCTCGGCTTCGAACTGCTCGCCACCACCGGCACCGCCGAGGTCCTGCAGCGGGCCGGCATCCCCGCCACCGTGGTGCGCAAGCACTCCGAGGGCGAGGGCGAGGGCGGCGAGAAGACCATCGTCCAGCTGATCCACGAGGGCGGCATCGACCTCATCATCAACACCCCGTACGGCACCGGCGGCCGGATGGACGGCTACGAGATCCGCACCGCCGCGGTCTCCCGCGGCGTCCCCTGCCTGACCACCGTGCAGGCGATGGGCGCGGCCGTGCAGGGCATCGACGCGCTGCACCGCGGCGAGGTCGGCGTGATGTCGCTCCAGGAGCACGCCGCGCTGATCAACTCCGGCCGCCAGTAGGTCGACAACCGTGGGGGGCACACCGCGCGAGCCGGGTGCCCCCCACGTCCATGCCCGAGCCCAGAGCGCCGTCGGAGGCCCCTCGTGTACAAGCTGCTGTTCAATCTGCTGTTCAAGAAGATGGACCCGGAGAAGGCCCACCACCTGGCGTTCTTCTGGATCCGGCTGGCGAACTCGGTGCCCGGCCTGCGCTCGCTGGTGCGGGCCGTGCTCGCGCCGCGCGACCCCAGGCTGCGCACCACCGCGCTCGGGCTCGACCTGCCCGGCCCGTTCGGCCTCGGCGCGGGCTTCGACAAGAACGGCATCGGCATCGACGGCCTGTCGATGCTCGGCTTCGACTACGTCGAGATCGGCACCGTCACCGGCGAGGCCCAGCCCGGCAACCCCGCGCCGCGCCTGTTCCGGCTGGTCGAGGACCGCGCGCTGATCAACCGGATGGGCTTCAACAACCAGGGCGCCGACCGGGTCGCCGCCCGCCTCGCCGCCCGCCCGCACACCAGCAACACCCCGGTGATCGGCGTCAACATCGGCAAGACCAAGGTCGTCCCCGAGGACGAGGCCACCGCCGACTACCTGAAGTCGGCCAAGGCGCTCGCCCCGTACGCCGACTACCTGGTCGTCAACGTCTCCTCGCCGAACACCCCCGGGCTGCGCAACCTGCAGGCCGTGCAGATCCTCGGCCCGCTGCTGTGGGACGTGCGCAAGGCCGCCGACGAGGTCACCACGCACCACGTGCCGCTGCTGGTGAAGATCGCCCCCGACCTGGCCGACGAGGACATCGACGAGATCGCCGACATGGCGCTGCACCTCGGCCTGGACGGCATCATCGCCACCAACACCACCATCGGCCGCCAGGGCCTGCGCACCCCCGCCGCGCGGATCGAGGAGATCGGCATGGGCGGCCTCTCCGGCGCCCCGCTCAAGGCCCGCTCGCTGGAGGTGCTGGAACGGCTCCGCAAGCGCACCGAGGGCCGGCTCACCATCGTCTCGGTCGGCGGCATCGAGACCGCCGAGGACGCCTGGCAGCGCATCCTGGCCGGCGCCGACCTGGTGCAGGGCTACTCCGCGTTCATCTACGAAGGCCCGTTCTGGATGCGCAAGGTCCACAAGGGCCTGTCCGCGCGCCTGCGCGCCGCCGGCTACGCGTCGATCGGCGAGGCGGTCGGCAAGGGCGTCGGCTGACCGCGCCCGACCCCAACGACCTTTCGACGAAGACCACTTGAGGAAGACACCGATGACTGACACCACGCCGTTCGGCACCCGCCTGCGGACCGCCCTCGACACCCGCGGCCAGCTCTGCGTCGGCATCGACCCGCACGGCTCGCTGCTCACCGCCTGGGGCCTGAACGACGACCTGGCGGGCCTGGAGGCCTTCTCCCGCACGGTGGTCGAGGCGCTGGCCGACCGGGTCGCCGTGCTGAAGCCGCAGTCGGCGTTCTTCGAGCGCTTCGGCAGCCGCGGCATCGCGGTGCTGGAGCGCACCGTCGCCGAGGCCCGGGAGGCCGGCGCGCTGGTGCTGATGGACGCCAAGCGCGGCGACATCGGCTCCACCATGGCCGCCTACGCGGAGACCTTCCTGTCGCCGGACAGCCCGCTGTTCTCCGACGCGCTCACCGTCAGCCCGTACCTGGGCTTCGGCTCGCTCCAGCCGGCCGTCGACCTGGCGCACGCCAACGGCTGCGGCCTGTTCGCGCTGGCGCTGACCTCCAACCCCGAGGGCCACGAGGTGCAGCGCGCCGTCGGCGCGGACGGCGAGAGCGTCGCGCAGGCCGTGCTGCGGCGGCTCGCGGCGGAGAACTCCGGTGCGGCGCCGCTGGGTTCGTTCGGCGCGGTGGTCGGCGCGACGCTCGCGGACGCCGGGGTGGACCTGGCGATCAACGGCCCGCTGCTGGCCCCCGGCGTGGGCGCGCAGGGCGCCACCGCGCAGGACCTGCCGCGGGTGTTCGGCGACCAGGTGCGCAACGTGGTGCCCAGCGTGAGCCGTGACGTGCTCAAGCACGGTCCGTCGGTGGCGGCGCTGCGGCAGGCCGCGCAGGTGTTCGTCGATGATGTGAGGGCCGTCACAAACGCGTGACTCCGAGACGGTCAACTCGGCTGATTTGCCCGGAAAAGTCCCGGGTCGGCCCCTGCTGACCTGGACTTTTCGTGTTCTTTTCCTGACGTGGCGGCCCAAGTTGGGTAGTGTCCGGCGGTAGGACGCCAGTTGGCGGTGGTTCCGGCCACCGTCGCAGGTCAGAGCCTGTGGCGTCCGGGCACAACCCAGTCATGGCTCATCCCTTCCATCCACACCTGAGGTGAACGGCGTGGCTCTTCCGCCCCTTACTCCCGAACAGCGCACCGCCGCGCTCGCCAAGGCCGCCGAGGCTCGCCGGAAGCGTGCCGACGTCAAGAACCGGCTGAAGCACTCGGGCGCCTCGCTGCACGACGTCATCAAGGCCGGCAAGTCCGACGACGAGGTCATCGGCAAGATGAAGGTCTCCGCTCTGCTGGAGTCCCTGCCGGGTGTCGGCAAGGTCCGCGCCAAGCAGATCATGGAGCGTCTCGGCATCTCCGAGAGCCGTCGTGTGCGGGGTCTCGGTACGAACCAGATCGCGTCCCTGGAGCGGGAGTTCGGCGGCGCCGCCTCCTGAACGGAGGCCGGTGTCGGAGAAACCTCCGCGATCCGGGATAATCGGTACATGAGTGAGCGTCCGCGGCTGACCGTGCTCTCCGGCCCTTCAGGGGTCGGCAAGAGCACGGTCGTCGCTCATATGAGGAAGCAGTTCCCCGAGGTCTGGCTGTCGGTGTCGGCGACGACCCGCCACCCGCGGCCCGGTGAGCGCGACGGTGTGCAGTACCACTTCGTCGACAACGAGCAGTTCGACAAGCTCGTCGCCAACGGCGAACTGCTGGAGTGGGCGGTGTTCGCCGGCAACCGGTACGGCACCCCCCGGCAGGCCGTCGTCGACAAGCTGGACAAGGGCGAGCCGGTGCTGCTGGAGATCGACCTCCAGGGCGCCCGGCAGGTCAAGGAGTCCATGCCCGAGGCCCAGTTGGTCTTCCTGGCCCCGCCGAGCTGGGACGAGCTGGTGCGCCGGCTCACCGGCCGGGGCACCGAGTCGCAGGACGTCATCGACGAGCGGCTGGCGGCGGCCCGGATCGAGCTGGCCGCCGAGGCCGAGTTCGACACGACGCTTGTCAACACCTCCGTCGAGCAGGTAGCGGCCGAACTGCTAGCCTTGCTCGGTGTAGCGTGACCGGATCGGCTGCATCCGGCCGATCCATGAAAACCACTTCGGAAGGTTCAGCGTGTCCTCTTCGATGACCGCGCCCGAGGGCATCATCAACCCGCCGATCGACGAGCTGCTCGAGGCCACCGACTCCAAGTACAGCCTGGTGATCTACGCGGCCAAGCGCGCCCGCCAGATCAACGCGTACTACTCCCAGCTGGGCGAGGGCCTGCTGGAGTACGTCGGCCCGCTGGTCGACACCCACGTGCACGAGAAGCCGCTGTCGATCGCGCTCCGCGAGATCAACGCCGGCCTGCTCACCGCCGAGGCGGTCGAGGGCGTCTGAGCCCCGCGACACCCGTCGAAGGCCCGTCCACTGCGCACGCGCAGCGGGCGGGCCTTCGACATGCGGTGTGCGCGCCGCCGGGCCGCGGGCGCTCGGCCGGTGGTGTGCGCGCCGCCACGTCGCAGGCGCGTCGCGGCGGGTCGTAAGGTGGCTGGGTTGACCCGTCGTTAGGAGAATCGACCGCCATGACCGCGCCCCGTGTCGTCCTCGGTGTCAGCGGCGGGATCGCCGCCTACAAGGCCTGCGAACTGCTGCGCCGGTTCACCGAGTCCGGGCACCAGGTGCAGGTGGTGCCGACCGCCGCCGCGCTGCACTTCGTCGGCGAGGCGACCTGGGCGGCGCTGTCCGGGCGGCCCGCCGCCACCGAGACCTGGGAGCGGGTGCACGAAGTCCCGCACGTGCGGATCGGGCAGCAGGCCGACCTGGTGGTGGTCGCCCCCGCCACCGCCGACCTGCTCGCCAAGGCCGCCCACGGCCTCGCCGACGACCTGCTCACCAACACCCTGCTGACCGCGCGCTGCCCGGTGGTGTTCGCGCCCGCCATGCACACCGAGATGTGGGAGCACCCCGCCACCCAGGAGAACGTGGCCACGCTGCGCCGGCGCGGCGCGATCGTCATCGAGCCCGCCGTGGGCCGGCTGACCGGCGTGGACACCGGCAAGGGGCGGCTGCCCGACCCCGGCGAGATCTTCGCCGCCTGCCGCCGGGTGCTGGCCCGCGGCGTCCGGGAGCCCGACCTGGCCGGCCGCCACGTGGTGGTCTCGGCGGGCGGCACCCGCGAGCCGCTGGACCCGGTGCGCTTCCTCGGCAACCGCTCGTCCGGCAAGCAGGGTTACGCGCTGGCCGCCACCGCCGCCGCCCGGGGCGCCCGGGTCACCCTGGTTGCCGCGAACACCGCGCTGCCCGACCCGGCCGGGGTGGACGTGGTCCGGGTCGGCACCGCGCTCCAGCTGCGGGACGCCGTGCTGAAGGCCGCCGCCGAGGCCGACGCGGTGGTGATGGCCGCCGCCGTCGCCGACTTCCGTCCGGCCGAGTACGCCGCCGGCAAGATCAAGAAGGTGGACGGGGTCGAGCCCGCGCCGATCGTGCTGGTCCGCAACCCCGACGTGCTGGCCGAGATCTCCGCCGAGCGGGCCCGGCCCGGGCAGGTGGTGGTCGGCTTCGCCGCGGAGACCGACGACGTGCTCGCCAACGGCCGCGCCAAGCTCGCCCGCAAGGGCTGCGACCTGCTGGTGGTCAACGAGGTCGGCGACGGCAAGGCGTTCGGCCAGGACACCAACAGCGCGGTGCTGCTCGGCGCGGACGGCTCGGAGGTCCACATCGCGGACGGTCCGAAGGACGTGCTGGCCGACGCGATCTGGGACCAGGTGGCCGGCCGACTGCCCGGCGGGGCCGCCTGATTCGCCGATCGGCTGCCGCAACACCCGGAATCGTCCTGCGAGTTGGGATCGATTCCGGGCTGTTGAGCGGACGTTTCGCCAGGTTTCATCCGGATGTGATCCATATCGCGGACATGTTCGAGCTGCCCGGAGAGTGTCCGCGATCGGTAGCCGACCGTTACACTCCACAGCAGGAATCAAGTCTTTCCGGATGCCTCGGGACTTCCGAGTGCATTCAGTCAGCAGCCGCTGCAACCCCAGGGAGCGCTGTGTCTCGCCGCCTGTTCACCTCGGAGTCCGTCACCGAGGGCCACCCCGACAAGATCGCTGACCAGATCAGCGACACGATCCTGGACGCCCTCCTCAAGGACGACCCGACCTCCCGCGTCGCCGTGGAGACCCTCATCACCACCGGCCTGGTGCACATCGCCGGTGAGGTCACCACCAAGGCGTACGCGCCGATCGCCCAGCTCGTCCGCGAGAAGATCCTGGAGATCGGCTACGACTCGTCCAAGAAGGGCTTCGACGGCGCCTCCTGCGGCGTCTCGGTGTCGATCGGCGCGCAGTCGCCCGACATCGCCCAGGGCGTCGACACCGCGCACGAGCACCGCGTCGAGGGCGACGTCGAGGACGAGCTGGACCGGCAGGGCGCCGGCGACCAGGGCCTGATGTTCGGCTACGCCTGCGACGACACCCCCGAGCTGATGCCGCTGCCGATCACCCTCGCGCACCGGCTCTCGCGCCGCCTGACCGAGGTCCGCAAGAACGGGACGATCCCGTACCTGCGCCCCGACGGCAAGACCCAGGTCACCATCGAGTACGACGGCGACCGCGCCGTGCGCCTGGACACCGTGGTGGTCTCCTCGCAGCACGCCTCGGACATCGACCTGGAGTCGCTGCTCACCCCGGACATCCGCGAGTTCGTGGTGGAGCCGGAGCTCAAGGCGCTCGCCGACCAGGGCATCAAGCTGAACACCGAGGGCTACCGCCTGCTGGTCAACCCGACCGGCCGCTTCGAGATCGGCGGCCCGATGGGCGACGCCGGCCTCACCGGCCGCAAGATCATCATCGACACCTACGGCGGCATGGCCCGCCACGGTGGCGGCGCGTTCTCCGGCAAGGACCCGTCCAAGGTCGACCGCTCCGCCGCGTACGCGATGCGCTGGGTGGCCAAGAACATCGTCGCCGCCGGCCTGGCCAGCCGCGCCGAGGTGCAGGTCGCGTACGCGATCGGCAAGGCCGAGCCGGTCGGTCTGTTCGTGGAGACCTTCGGCACCGAGTCCGTCCCGGTGCTGAAGATCCAGGAAGCCGTCAGCAAGGTCTTCGACCTGCGGCCGGCCGCGATCATCCGCGACCTGGACCTGCTGCGCCCGATCTACGCGCAGACCGCCGCCTACGGCCACTTCGGCCGTGAGCTGCCGGACTTCACCTGGGAGCGCACGGACCGGGTGGACGCGCTGAAGGCCGCCGTCGCCGGCTGAGTCCTTCGCTGAACGACTGCCGCCCGTCGAGGGGATTTCTCCTCGGCGGGCGGCTTCGTCGTGGTGTGGGCGCCGTCGGATAGGTTGGGGGCGTGAGCAGCGCGGACGGGGCCGGGGAGCAGTTGGCGTTCATCCGGGAGACGGTGCGCCGGGCGAAGCCGAGGGCCGCGCGCGGCGTGGTGATGGCGGAGCGGCAGCCGGTGGCCCGGGTGCTGGTCGACAAGGGCGTGCTCAGCCTCGACCAGTACTTCGACTACGCGGTGCCCGAGGCGATGGCGGAGGACGCCCGGCCGGGCGTCCGGGTGCGGGTGCGCTTCGGGGGGCGGGTGGGCGCGCACGGGCGGCGCGAGGGCGGCGCGTTGCACGACGGGTTCATCGTCGAGCGGCGGGACACCTCCGACTACGCGGGGCCGCTGGCGCCGCTGGCCCGGGTGCTGTCGCCCGAACAGGTGCTTTCGCCCCGGCTGCTGCGGCTGTGCCGGGCGGTCGCCGACCGCTACGCGGGGACGTTGGCGGACGTGCTGCAGCTGGCGATCCCGCCGCGGCACGCGGGCGCGGAGGGCGAGCCCTCGCCGCGGCCGCTGCCGCCGCCCGCGGCCCCGGCGGTGGGGAGCTGGGAGCGGTACGCGCACGGAGCGGACTTCCTGGCGTCGCTGGCGGGCGGGCACGCGCCGCGCGCGGTGTGGACGGCGCTGCCCGGCCCGGAGTGGCCGTTCGAGATCGCCCGGGCGGTGGCGGCGACGCTCGCCGCCGGCCGGGGCGCGCTGGTGGTGCTGCCGGACGGGCGCTCGGTGGCGCGGGTGGACGCCGCGCTGCGGGGCGTGCTCGGCGAGGGCCGGCACGCGGTGCTGGCCGCCGAGGCGGGGCCGCAGGAGCGCTACCGGCGCTGGCTGTCGGTCAGCCGGGGCTCGGTGCACGCCGCGATCGGCACCCGGGCGGCGGTGTTCGCGCCCGTCCGCGACCTGGGCCTGGTGGTGGTGTGGTCGGACGGCGACAGCAGCCACAGCGACCCGAACGCGCCGTACCCGCACGTGCGGGAGGTGGCGCTGCTGCGCGCCGCGGAGGAGGGCGCGGGGCTGCTGCTGGGCGGGGTCTCGATGACGGTCGAGGCCGCGCAGCTGGTGCGCAGCGGGTGGGCGCGGCCGCTGGCGGCCGCGCGCGAGGTGGTCCGGCAGGTCGCGCCGCGGGTGCGGACGGTGACCGAGCAGGACCAGGCGCGGGACGCGGCGGCGCAGGCCGCCCGGCTGCCGTCGGTGGCGTGGGAGACGGCGCGGGAGGCGCTCACCCGGGGCCCGGTGCTGATTCAGGTCCCGCGACGGGGTTACGCGCCCCGGCTGGCGTGCGGGCGCTGCCGCGAACCGGTGCGGTGCCGGGCGTGCGGCGGCCCGCTGGAGTCCCCCGGGGCGGACGCGGCGCTGGTGTGCGCGTGGTGCGGCACGGAGGAGAGCGACTGGCACTGCCCGGAGTGCGGGTCGTTCCGGCTCCGGGCGCAGGTGGTCGGCGTGCGGCGGACGGCCGAGGAGCTCGGGAAGGCCTTTCCGCGGGTGCCGGTGCGGACGTCCGGGCGGGACGCCGTGCTCGCCTCCGTTCCGGCCTCGCCCGCGCTGGTGATCTCGACGCCGGGCGCGGAGCCGGTGGCGGAGGGGCCGGGCTACGCGGCGGCGCTGCTGCTGGACGGGTGGGCGCTGCTCAACCGCCCCGATCTGCGGGCCGGGGAGGAGGCGGTGCGGCGGTGGCTGACGGCCGCGTCGCTGGTCCGGCCGGTGGGGGAGGGCGGGACGGTGGTGGTCGTCGCGGAGGCGTCGGCGCGGGCCGTGCAGGCGCTGGTGCGGTGGGATCC
This sequence comes from Kitasatospora sp. NPDC004531, assembly GCF_053602195.1. Lineage (NCBI taxonomy): Bacteria > Bacillati > Actinomycetota > Actinomycetes > Kitasatosporales > Streptomycetaceae > Kitasatospora > Kitasatospora sp. NPDC004531. The sequence continues at coordinate 38,083 of NZ_JBSGDD010000004.1, forward strand.
CGCCGGGCACGCCGGGATGGAACTCGACGAGCGGGAGGAGCTGCGGTTCCCGCCGGTGTCGCGGATGGCGTCGGTGACGGGGGCGCCGCAGGCGGTCGCCGACCTTTTGGGGCTGCTGCGGCTGCCGGAGGGGGCGGACGTGCTGGGGCCGGTGCCGGTGTACGGGGGGCCCGGGGCCCCGAAGGGGGAGACGGCGGAGCGGGCGCTGGTGCGGGTCGCCCCGGGGCAGGGCGCTGCGCTGGCTTCGGCGTTGAAGGCGGCGCAGATTGCCCGGCTGGCGCTGAGGGGGGCGGAGACGGTGCGGATTCGGGTCGACCCGACAGATATCGGCTGACGCGAGGGCAAGGAGCGCACTGACAGGGGAGGGGGAGGGTGCGAAACCGGGGAGCGGGAGGGTGCGAACGCGGGTGGGCGCGAAAACAGGGGCGCGGGGAACTGCGCGACAAGCGCAGACCACGTCCGCAAGGTCGCGATCACGTGCAGGTCATTGTCCTGCGTCGCGATCTTCAGGACGTGGTGCGTTCCCCTTCGCGCAGTTCCCCGCGCCCCTGTTTTCGCGCCCGTCCGCTCGCGCGAGCGGCTCAGCGGGTGCGCTGGGAGATCAAGGGGCTGGCCTGGCGGGCCTGGGGGATCGGGGGGCGGGGGGCCGGTGCGGTGGGGGCGGTCTCGGTTTCGCGGGGGGTGGGGAGCAGTTCGGTGGTGGGGCGGCGGACGCCGTAGCGGCGGTGGACGGCCTGCTTGGTGACGCCGAGGGCGGAGCCGACGGAGTCCCAGGAGAAGCCGAGGGCGCGGTCGAACTCGACGGCGGCGGCGACCAGGGTCTCGACGCTTTCGCGCAGTTCCTGGGCGAGGCGGACGGTCGGGGCGGGCGCGCGGCCGTAGACGACGAAGCCGGCGGAGGTGCTGGGGCGGCGGGGGCGGTAGACGTTGCCCAGTTGGGCGGTGAGCGTGCGGAGGGCGTCGACCTGGCGTCGGACCCGTTCGATGTCCCGTACCAGCAGGTGCAGGGACGCCCTGGCCCGGGCGTCGTGGTTGATCTGCTCGGCCATGGCCTGGTTGCCACCTCTCGGTCGGGTCGCGTGCTCGGGGCGCTCGCGCGTCCCGGTCAATTCGCATTGACCAACGCACGTCGGGTCGTTGGGTCACGCCCGGAGTGCCGGTCGGGATTTGTCGGCGGCCGCTCCGAACAGGTGGCGGGTATTGCATAGACTTCCCGGGTAGGTCGTTGTTTCCGCCCCGTTCGGGTTGCAGAGGGAGTCGCAGTCTTGGCAGTTCAGCCGATCCGGATCTTCGGGGACCCGGTGCTGCGGTCCACCGCGAAGCCCGTGGTCACCTTCGACAAGGAGCTGCGGAGGCTGGTGAAGGACCTCACGGACACCATGCTGGAGGCGCCGGGCGCGGGCCTGGCCGCGCCGCAACTGGGCGTTTCGCTGCGGGTGTTCACGTACAACGTGGACGGGGTGGTGGGTCATCTGATCAACCCGGACCTGTCGTTGACCGAGGAGGAGCAGGACGGCCCGGAGGGCTGCCTGTCGCTGCCCGGGCTGCGGTTCGACACCAAGCGGGCGTTCGGCGTGGTGGCGAAGGGCTTCAACATGTACGGGGATCCGGTGACGGTGGAGGGCACCGAGCTGTTGGCGCGGTGCATCCAGCACGAGACGGACCACCTGGACGGGATCATCTTCATCGACCGGCTGGACCGGGAGGCCCGGAAGGCGGCGATGAAGGCGATCCGGGAGGCGGACTGGGGCGGGGCTCCGGCGCCGACGGTGAAGATCTCGCCGCATTCCACGTTCGGTCCGATCCGCTGAGGAACCGTCCGTTCCCGTCCCGTGTTTCGGTGGGATTGTCGGAGGGGCCGATGAGCCGAAGGCCCGATCGAGCGACGATCATTTTCCGGCAATCCGATGTTCTGACCAGCGTGACTTGCTGCTGATCAGTTGGACTTCAAGAAAGGCCCATGCCCGTGCGTCTCGTCTTCGCCGGTACCCCCGAGGTCGCCGTTCCCGCCCTGGACGCCCTGCTGGCCTCCCGGCACGAGGTGGTCGCCGTGGTGACCCGCCCCGACGCGCCGGCCGGGCGCGGGCGCAGGCTGGTGGCCAGCCCCGTCGCGCAGCGCGCCGAGGAGGCGGGCATCGAGGTGTTGAAGCCGGCCCGCCCGAGCGAGCCCGAGTTCATGGCCCGGCTGGCCGAGATCGCCCCCGACTGCTGCCCCGTGGTCGCGTACGGCGCGCTGATCCGCCCCGGGGCGCTGGAGATCCCGGCGCACGGCTGGGTGAACCTGCACTTTTCGCTGCTGCCCGCGTGGCGCGGCGCGGCCCCCGTCCAGCACTCGATCATGGCGGGCGACGAGGTGACCGGCGCGTCCACCTTCCGGATCCAGGAGGGCCTGGACGACGGCCCGGTGTTCGGCGTCCTCACCGAGACGGTGAAGCCCACCGACACCAGCGGCGACCTGCTCGGGCGGCTCGCGCACGCGGGCGCCGAGCTGCTGGTGCGCACCATGGACGCGATCGAGGACGGCACCGCCCGGCCCGAGCCGCAGCCGGTGGACGGGGTGTCGCTGGCGCCGAAGATCACCGTCGAGGACGCCCGGATCGAGTGGACCCACCCCGCGCTGCGGGTCGACCGGGTGGTGCGCGGCTGCGCGCCCGCGCCCGGCGCGTGGACCACGTTCCGCGGCGAGCGCCTGAAGGTGACCGGCCCGGTGCGCCTGCTGACCGGTGAAGTCGCCCTGGCGCCCGGGGAGTTGGCCGTCAGCAAGAACAGCGTCCGGGTCGGCACCGGCAGCCACGAGGTGGAGCTCGGCGAGGTCCGCCCGCAGGGCAAGAAGGCGATGCCGGCCGCGGACTGGGCACGCGGTGCGCGGATCGAGTCGGGGGAGCGCTTCGAGGGCTGAGGCACTGCGGATGCCGGGTCGGACCGGGTCTCGTCCTAGACTTCGGGATGAGACCCGGCCCCGCCGCCGGGTCGGACCTGATCCGCAGCACTTTGTTTCGAGGCACCCGTTGAGCACCCCCGCCGGCGCCAAGCGCGCCCCCCGTCCGCACCGTCGCCCCAAGAAGGACCCCGCCCGGATCGTCGCGTTCCGCGCGCTGCGCGCCGTCGACGAGCGCGACGCGTACGCCAACCTGATCCTGCCGTCGCTGCTGCGCGAGGCCGAGCGCAAGGGCATGGAGCGCCGCGACGCCGCGCTCGCCACCGAGCTGGTCTACGGCACGCTGCGCGGCCAGGGCACCTACGACGCGATCATCGCCGCCTGCGTGGACCGCCCGCTGCGCGAGGTCGACCCGCCGGTGCTGGACGTCCTCTCGCTCGGCGCGCACCAGCTGCTCGGCACCCGCATCCCCAGTCACGCCGCGGTCTCCGCGACCGTCGAACTCGCCCGTGTGGTGCTCGGCGACGGCCGCGCCAAGTTCGTCAACGCGGTGCTGCGCAAGATCAGCGCCCAGGACCTGGACGGCTGGGTCGCGCAGGTCGCGCCGCCGTACGAGGACGACGCCGAGGACCACCTGGCCGTGGTGCACTCGCACCCGCGCTGGGTGGTCTCCTCGCTGTGGGACGCGCTCGGCCGCTGGCAGCCCGAGGACGCCGGCCGCAGCGCGATGGAGCGGCTGCTGGAGGCCGACAACGCCCGCCCCGAGGTGACGCTGGTCGCCCGGCCCGGCCGGTCCGACGTCGCCGAACTGCGCGAGGCGCTGCCGGAGGCCGAGGACGGCCGCTGGTCGCCGTACGCGCTGCGGCTCGCCGAGGGCGGCGACCCGGCCGGGCTGGACGCCGTCCGCGAGAACCGGGCCGGCGTCCAGGACGAGGGCAGCCAGCTGGTCGCCCTCGCCCTCGCCAACGCCCCCGTCGACGGCCCCGACCGGCTCTGGCTTGACGGCTGCGCGGGCCCCGGCGGCAAGGCCGCGCTGCTCGGCGCGCTGGCCGCGGAGCGCGGGGCGGCGCTGGTCGCCTCCGAGAAGCAGCCGCACCGGGCCCGGCTGGTGGCGCGGGCGCTGAACGGCAACCCCGGGCCGTACGCGGTCATCACGGCGGACGGCACGCAGGGGGCCTGGCAGCAGGGCGCGTTCGACCGGGTGCTGGTCGACGTCCCGTGCTCGGGCCTGGGCGCGCTGCGCCGCCGTCCCGAGGCGCGGTGGCGCCGGCGGCCGGAGGACATCGCCGGATTCGGGCCGCTCCAGCGGGAGTTGCTGCGCAACGCGATCGCCGCGACGCGGGTCGGCGGCGTGGTCGGCTACGCGACGTGCTCGCCGCACCTGGCGGAGACCCGCGCGGTGGTGGACGACGTGCTGCGCGGCCGCGAGGACGTGGAGTGGGTGGACGCGCGGCCGCTGCTGCCGGGTGTGCCGGAGTTGGGGGACGGGCCGGACGTGCAGTTGTGGCCGCACCTGCATGGGACGGATGCGATGTACCTGGCGGTGCTGCGGCGGACTGCCTGACGCGGGAGGGGAGCGCACGCCTGCGGGGGCGCGATCACGTGCAGGTCGTTGTCGTGGGTCGCGATCTTCAGGACGTGGTGCGTTCCCCTTCGCGCCGTTCCCCGCGCCCCTGTGGTTGCTCTCCTGCGATCAGGGCGGTGAGGAGGCGTTGGAGGGAGCGGGCGAAGGTGGTGTCCGGGGGGGTCGGGGTGGGGGACTGGGTGAGGGTGGCGGCGAGGTGGGGGTACTGGCCGGTGGCGGTCGCGGTGTGGAGGTAGTGGACGAGGTCGGTGAGCCAGCGGGGGTCGGCGGCGGCTGAGCGGTGCTGCCAGTCGGTGAACTGGCAGACGAAGCCGGTGAGTTGGGCGAAGGCCTCCATCTTGGCGGGGCCGTCGAGGGGGGTGTCGGCGAGGGCGGCGAGGTGGAACTCGGTGACGCGCAGGCCGTGGGGGCCGAGGCCGGGGCGGTGGGTGATGAGCGTGGTGGCCCAGGTGTGGCGGGCGAGGATGGCGCGCAGCTGGGTGGCGAGCAGGGTGAGGTCGGCGCGCCAGTCGCCGGTGGGGTGCTCGGGGAGGTCGTACTCGGCGGCCAGCAGGTCGAGCATCAGGTCGAAGAGGTGTTCCTTCTTCGGCACGTAGTTGTACAACGACATGGTGCCGGCGCCGAGTTCGGCGGCGACCTTGCGCATGGAGACGGCGTCCAGGCCTTCGCGGTCGGCGATGTCGACGGCCGCCCGGGCGATCGACGTTCGGCTGTGTGCGGGGCGCGGCCCGCGGCCGGAGTGCTCCGGGCGGAGCCAGATCAGCTCGGATTCCTCGCCGGACGTCATCGTGTGGATCACCTCGGCGGTCAGTCTACGCGGGCCGGCCGGGTGGCCTACGGTGGTGCAGGCCGAGACGGCAGAAGTGTGGAAAAGGGGTTGGGTCATGGACATTCCGCTGGTGGACGCGGTGGCGGCGGTGCGGGACGAGTTGTTGGCGGCGGCGCGGGCCGGGGGCGGGCATCCGGATCTGGTGTTCGCGGTGGGGCCGGTGGAGATGGAGTTCGAGGTGGAGCTGCGCGCCGACGCCAAGGCGAAGGCGGGCTTCAAGATCTTCGCGGTCGGCGCGGAGGCGGAGGCCGGTGTCTCGCGCGGCCGTACGCACCGGGTGTCGTTCACGCTCACGCCGCTGGCGGCGGGCGGCGGTGACCTGCTGGTTCACGGCGACCCCGCCCGTCCGGCGGGCCCGGGGGACAGCTCGGACCGCATCCCCGACTGACGTTTCGCGGGGCGGAAGGGGACTCGTCGTGCGCGGCGGGTCCCCTTTCGCATGCCTGCGGGCCTTTTCTCCGTACGGTGTACCCAGTACTCTCGTGCGCAGAGCTACTACGTACGCTGTACTGAGAAAGGGCCTGCCATGAGCGACCCGGTCATCGCCGTCCGCGGCGTGTGCAAGACGTTCGGCGCCACCCGCGCGCTGGACGGACTCGAACTCGACGTCCCGGAGGGGACGGTGTGCGGTCTGCTCGGTCCGAACGGGGCGGGGAAGAGCACGTTGGTGCGGATCCTGGCGACGCTGGTGCGGCCGGACCGGGGGGAGGCCCGGGTGTGCGGGCACGAGGTGCGGCGGGAGGCCGCGGCGGTGCGGCGGGCGATCGGGCTGGCGGGGCAGTACGCGGCGGTGGAGGAGGGGATCACCGGCCGCGAGAACCTCGAACTGCTCGGCCGGCTGCACCACTTGGGAGCCGGGCGGGCCCGGTGGCGGGCGGCGGAGCTGCTGGAGGAGTTCGGGCTCCAGGAGGCCGCGAACCGGCTGGTGCGCGGCTACTCGGGCGGGATGCGCCGCCGGCTGGACCTGGCGGCGAGCCTGATCACCCGGCCGAGGGTGCTGTTCCTGGACGAGCCGACCACCGGGCTCGACCCGCGCAGCCGGCGCGACATCTGGTCGGCGGTACGGGAGTTGGCCGCGCAGGGCACGACCGTCCTGCTGACCACGCAGTACCTGGACGAGGCCGACCGGCTGGCCGACCGGATCACCGTGCTGGACCGCGGGCGGGCCGTCGCCGACGACACCCCGCAGCGCCTCAAGGCCGCGATCGGCAGCCTGGTCGAAGTCACCCTGCCCGAGGACGCCGACCTGGAGCGCGCCCGCGCCGTGCTGGCCGTGCTCACCGGCGGCGTGCCCGCCGTGGACGCCGAGCGGCTGCGGGTCAGCGCCGTCTCCGACCCGGCCCGGCCGGTCGTCCTGCCGTACCTGGTACGGGAGTTGGACGCCGCCGGGGTGGTCGCGGTGGACGTCGCGGTGCGCACCCCCTCGCTGGACGACGTGTTCCTGGCGCTGACCGGTGCCGAGCAGAAGGCGGTGGCCGCATGAGCGCGCTGACGGTGCCCGTGGACGCCGCCGCCTCGGCGCGGCGGGTGCTGCTGGTCTACCGGCACTCGCCCGGGCTGCTGGCGTCCTCGCTGCTGGTGCCGGTGGCCATGGTCGGGGTGTTCGGGTACGTGTTCGGCAGCGCGATGAGCGTGCCGGGCGGCGGCTACCGGGAGTTCCTGATGCCCGGGCTGTTCGCGATGGTCGCGCTGAACGCCGTGATGCCGGCCATGGTCGGCGGCGCGCGGGACGCCGGGCGGGGGGTCACCGACCGGCTGCGGTCGATGTCGGTGTCGCGGCTGGGCCTGCTCACCGGGCAGGCGCTGGCCGATCTGCTGGTGGCCGCGGTGGTGCTGGCGCCGACCGCGCTGGTCGGGCTGGCGGCGGGCTGGCGGATCCGGCACGGTCTGGGCCCGGCGCTCGGCGCGTTCGGCCTGCTGCTGCTGTTCCGGTTCGCCTGCGGCTGGCTGGGTACCGCGCTCGGCCTGGCCGTCGGCAAGGAGGAGACGGCCGGCCAACTCGCCGCGCTGACCATCCCGTTGTCGATGCTCACCAGCGCGTTCGTGCCCACCGGCGGGATGCCCGGCTGGCTGGCCGCGATCGCCGAGTGGAACCCGGTGAGCGCCGTGGTGGAGGCGGGCCGGCAGCTGTTCGGCAACCCGTCCGCGCCCGGCGACGCCTGGCCCGCGCAGCACCCGGTGGCCGCCGCGCTCGGCTGGTGCGCGCTGCTGCTGGCCGTCGCGGTGCCGCTCGCGGTGCGGAACTTCGCCCGCTCCGGGCGCTGACGGATCGTCACGGCACGCGCGTTGCGCACTGGACAACGGGGCCGGTGCGGCAGAGGGTTGGGGCTCATGGAGTACACCCACCTCGGCCGCACCGGCCTGTCCGTCTCCCCGCTGTGCCTGGGCACCATGAACTTCGGCGTGCACACCGAAGAGGCCGACGCGCACCGGATCATGGACGCCGCGCACGGGCACGGCATCAACTTCTTCGACACCGCCAACGTCTACGGCTGGGGCGAGAACAAGGGCCTCACCGAGACCATCATCGGCAACTGGTTCGCCAAGGGCGGCGGCCGGCGCGAGAAGACCGTGATCGCCACCAAGCTGTACGGCGACATGGGCGACTGGCCCAACGAGGGCCGGCTCTCCGCGCTCAACATCCGCCGCGCCGTGGACGCCAGCCTGCGCCGCCTGCGCACCGACCACATCGACCTATACCAGATGCACCACATCGACCGGGCCACCCCCTGGGAAGAGATCTGGCAGGCCATGGAGGTGCTCACCCAGCAGGGCAAGATCATCTACGTCGGCTCGTCCAACTTCGCCGGCTGGCACCTCGCCCAGGCCCAGGAGACCGCCCGCGCCCGGCACTTCCTCGGCCTGACCAGCGAACAGTCGCTCTACAACCTGATCGAACGCACCGTCGAACTGGAGGTCGTCCCCGCCGCCCAGCACTACGGACTCGGCCTGATCGCCTGGTCGCCGCTGCACGGCGGCCTGCTCGGCGGCGTCCTGCGCAAGGAGCGCGAAGGCGTGCGCCGCACCCAGGGCCGGGCCGTCGACACCCTCAACGAACGCCGCGAGCAGATCCAGGCCTACGAGGACCTGTGCGACGAACTCGGCCACGAACCCGGCGACGTCGCCCTCGCCTGGCTGCGCACCCGTCCGGCCGTCACTGCGCCGATCGTCGGGCCCCGCACCGAGGAGCAACTCGCCGCCGCCGTACGGTCGTTGGACGTCGAGCTGGACGCGAAGACGCTGGCCCGGCTGGACGAGATCTTCCCCGGCCACCGCACCGCCCCCGAGCACTACGCCTGGTGACGGCCGGCATCAGTACCAGACCGTGCAGCCGCGCCGTTCCAGCAGCTCCACCAGCTGCCGGTCCGGCGCGGCCGGCGTCCACCGCAGATCCAGCTTCTCCAGCGCGGGCAGCTCGGCCAGCCACTGCGGCAGCGGGCCCAACGGGTTGGCGCGCAGGTCGAGTTCGCGCAGCAGCGGCAGCGCGGCGAGCGCGCGGGGGAGCGTGGTCAGGGCGTTGTCGCGCAGCTCCAGGCAGCGCAGCTCGCGCAGGGCGGACAGCGAACTCGGCAGCGAGGTGAGGGAGTTGCCTTCGAGGCGGAGCTCGCGCAGCCGGCCCAGGGCGCCGATCGTCTCCGGCAGGCGGGTCAACCTGCAGCGCTGCGCCCGGAGTTCCTGGAGGGCGGTCAAGTCGCCGATGGTGTCCGGGAGTTCGGCGAGCGGGTTGTCGCCGACGTTCAGGTAGCGCAGCCGGTGCAGGCGGCCGAGTGCGGCGGGCAGGCGGGTGAGCCGGTTGTCGTGCAGGTAGAGGAAGCCGTGGAGCCCGGTGAGGTCGCCGAGCCGGTCGGGGACGGCGGTGAGCGCGTTGTGGCCCAGGTCGAGGGTGCGCAGCGCGGTGAACCCGCCGATGGCGTCCGGGATTTCGGCGAGTTCGTTGTCGGCGAGGATGAGCACCTCGGCGTCGGTGTGCTGCCAGACGTGGTCGGGGACGGCGGTGAGGCCGGCCTTCCACAGGTTGACGACGGGTCCGGTCGGCCGAGCCGGGGGTGCTCCGGTCACGTCATGCTCCGTTCGCAGGGGTGCAGGGGAGCAATGATCGTCCCACGACGGGGAGTTGGCCGTCGCCGGGCGGGCCCGGTCGCCGCTGCCTGCCGCGATCGGCCCGGAACCGCCGGCGTGGGTGTCGGCCGCCGGTGCGGGCCTCGGGTGGTGCGTTCAGGCGGGATGTCGGCGGTGTCGCGGGCACGGGTGCGCGGCATCGGGATGTAAGTACGTCAGGATGACCGGGTGAAGCCGATCAGCCATGCGGTGCCCTACTACTCCCAGTGGGAGTCGCCCGACCTCGTGCCCGACATCCTGGACGGGACGCTGCGGGCCGCCGACGATCCGCTGTGGGAGCGGTCGGGCGCGGCCGACGAGAGCGAGTACGAGTACTGGTCGTGGCGGCTGTGCGGGATGGCCTGCCTGCGGATGGCCCTCGACCACTGGTGGGGCGTCGCCCCCGCGCCGGTCCGGCTGGCCGAGGAGTGCGAGCTCGCCGGTGCGTACGTCCGCCACCCCGACGGGCGGCTCGACGGGCTGATCCACGCGCCGTTCGCCGACTACGTCCGCGCCCGCTGGGGCCTGGACGCCCAGGCGGTCAGCCCGCTGCCCGTCGAGCGGCTGCCGGAGGAGCTCGCCCAGGGGGTGCTGCCGATGATCTCCGTCCATCCGGCGATCCGCACCCTCGCCCCCGAGGTGCCCCGGCCCGGCGGGCACCTGGTGCTGGCCGTCGGCGCGGACGACGACGCGCTGTACATCCACAACCCGTCCGGCTTCCCCGACGGCTCGCAGCGCGCCGCCCGGGTGCCCTGGGCGGACCTCGGCCGCTTCTACGCCGGGCGCGGCGTCCTGCTCGGCCCGCCGCCGTACTGAGGCTCCGCCGCTGTACTGAGGCTCCACCGCCGTACTGAGGCTCCGTCGCCGTGCTGAGACTCCGCCCCCGGGCGGGGGAGCGGAGCCGGCGCGGCGTCAGGAGGCGTTCGGCAGGCCGATCGGGGTGGTCGGGGGCAGGTCGGCGCGACAGGCGGTCGAGATGGGCCGCAGCGCGGTGGCGAGCTCGTCGAGCTCGGTGCGGTGGAAGTGCGTCCACACCCGGGCGGCGGCCAGGTCGGTGGCGGCCTCCAGGGCGAGGTGGCGGCGGCGGCCCTCGACGGTCAACGAGCCGTCGGGGGTGAGCCATTGGCGGTCGATCAGGCGGGCGGTGGCCTCGTCCCACTCGGTGTCGGTCCAGCCTCGGTGGGGTTGCAGGGTCTCCCGGCGGGTGTCCAGGGCGCAGCGGACCACCAGGGCCTCGCAGCCGTCGAGGCCCTCGGCGACCAGGGCGGCCACGTGGCCGTCGCCGCGGTGTTCGCGCAGCACGGTGGTGGCCTGCCAGAGGCGGGCGAGCCGGCCCTCGGGGTGGGGGAGGGCGGAGTTGGCGGCGGCGAGCACCCGGCCGGCGCAGTCCAGGCCCTCGACGGCGCGTTCCAGGAGCTCCACCGAGCGGTCGATCAGGTCGGGCTTGACGTCGGCGAGGACCCGTCCGAGGGCGCCGGTCGCACCCGACACCCGGGCCTGCAGGGCCTGTTCGGGGGTGGCGCGGCTCCAGAGTTCCGGCAGCGCCCGTTCCACCATCTGCGGGGCGAAGTTGAAGAACGCGGCGATCACCGGCGGCGCGTCCACCGCGCCCAGCGGGGCCGACCGTCCGCCGAAGTAGCCGCGCCAGTAGCCGCGCAGGCCCGCCGCCTCGTACGCGGCGCGGGCCTCGGGGGAGAAGTAGGTGAGCGCGTGGACGGGTTCGAACAGCCACCACAGGGCACGTGCGGGGTGGACGACCTGGGTCATCGGACGCCTTTCGATGAGGGGCGAACTGCGGGATTCCCACTGCTTCGTGAGCCTGCCAGAGCGGGTCGGCGGCGGGAAGGGAAGTTGTTTCGGGCGTGTGAACAGTTGTGGCGGGCCCTCGTGCGAGGGTCCGTCACTCGACCGGCGGCATGGCGAGCGGGTTGAGCGGCATCAGGGCCCGGCAGATCGCCGCGATCGGCTTCAAGTCGCCCACCAGGCGGTCGAGTTCGCTCGGCGAGAGGTCGTCCCAGACGCGGCCGGCGGCCAGGTCGGTGGCGGCCTCGACGGCGCGGTGGCGACTGCGGCCGAGCTCGGTGGGCGCGCCGTCCGCCGTCAGCCAGCCGCGCTCGGCCAGCCGCGCCGCGGCGGCGTCCCACTCCTCGTCGGTCCACCCGCGCATCGGCTGGAGCAGCGTGCGGTCGGCCTCCAGCGCGCAGTGCAGCACCGGCGCCTCGCAGCCGTCCAGCCCCGCCGCGACCAGGGCGGCCACGTGGCCGTCGCCGCGGTGCTCGCGCAGCAGGTTCGCGGCGTGCCACAGCCGCCCGTACGGGTCGGCGGGCGCGGGGAGCGCGGCGTTGGCGGACGCCAGGACCCGGCCGGCGCAGTCCAGTCGGGCCGCCGCCCGCTCCAGCGCGAACGCCGCCGCCTCGACCTGCGCGGGCGCCACCGGCTCCAGCAGCCGGGCCAGGGCCGCCGCCGAACTGTCGCCGCGGGCGGCCAGCGCCTGCCCCGGGCTCGCGTGCGTCCACGCCTCCGGCAGGGCCTGGCGCACCATGCGCGGGGCGAAGTTGAAGAACGCGGCGATCACCGGCGGCGCGTCCACCGCGCCGAGCGGGGCCGAGCGGGCGGCGAAGTACCCGCGCCAGCCGCCGCCCAGGCCGATCGCCTCGAAGGCCGCGCGGCTCTCCGGCTGGAGGAAGGTGACGGCGTACACCGGCTCGTAGAGCCGCCACAGGGCGCGGGCGAGGTGGACGGGTTCGGACATCGGGGCCTCCCACGAGGGTTTCGGGACGGTGCGGCTCCCCGTCCGTCCCCGTGCTGATGACCATGGCGGCGGCCCGCGTAACCCGGGCGGCGTGTGACGGCGGTCACCGGGCGGCCGGGGCGGGCGAAAGCCGGCGGGGCGACACGGGATGATGTGACCAGGTGCCCGGTTCCACGGCACCCCACCCCTCGCACGAAGGTAGTCGGTCATGGCGCAGATCAACCCCAGCATCCTGTCCGCGGACTTCGCCCGCCTCGCCGAGGAGGCCGAGGCGGTGCGCGGCGCGGACTGGCTGCACGTCGACGTGATGGACAACCATTTCGTCCCCAACCTGACGCTGGGCGTGCCGATCGTCGAGTCGCTGGCCCGGGCCACCAGCACCCCGCTCGACTGCCACCTGATGATCGAACTGCCCGACCGCTGGGCCCCGCAGTACGTGGAGGCCGGCGCCGGCTCCGTCACCTTCCACGTGGAGGCCGCCGCCGCGCCCGTCCGCCTCGCCCGCGAGATCCGCGCCAAGGGCGCCCGCGCGTCGATGGCGCTCAAGCCCGCCACCCCGATCGAGCCCTACGAGGACCTGCTGCCCGAGCTCGACATGCTGCTGATCATGACGGTGGAGCCCGGCTTCGGCGGCCAGGCCTTCCTCGACATCATGCTGCCCAAGATCCGCCGCACCCGGCAGCTGATCGACAAGCACGGCCTCGACCTGTGGCTCCAGGTGGACGGCGGCGTCGCGCCCGCCACCATCGAGGCCTGCGCGGAGGCCGGCGCGGACGTCTTCGTGGCCGGCTCGGCCGTCTACAACGCCGCCGACCCCGCCGAGGCGATCCGCGGCCTGCGGGCCCAGGCCGAGGCCGCGACGGCGGCGGCCGGGTGGGGCTGCCGCCACTGACCGGGGGCCGGGTGAGGGTGCCGCCGCCCACCGGTAGGACCGTCATACCCGGGTAGCCGTCGGCGAGTTGGCCCCCCGGTATGACGGCCCCGCGCCCGTTCCGCCCGTAGCGTCCCACCCGTGCCGGAGAAGGCGACGGGGGCGACAGCGAGGGGACGGACGATGAGCGGGCGAGGACGGGCGTTGGCCGCGGCGGTACTGGCGGCGACGGTGGCACTGGGGGTGGCCGGGGCGCCCGGCGCGGCGGCGGCGCAGGCCGCGCCCCGGGCGGTGGCGGCACTGCCGGCGCCCACCGGGCCGTACGCGGTCGGCACCACCAGCGTGCACCTGGTCGACCCGGGCCGGGAGGACCCGTGGCAGGCCGGGCGGCCGCGCGAACTGATGATCAGCCTCTGGTACCCGACCGCCCGGGCGCCGCTCGGCGGCGCGCAGGCGCCGTACATGACGCCCGACGCGGCCGCGCACTTCGGCAGCGCCGGGAGCGTCGGACAGCGCAACTACGGCTTCGAGCCCGACCGCACCGACTGGTCGGCCGTGCGCACCCGCGCCCGCCGCGACGCGCCCGCGCTGCCCGGCCCGGCCCGCCCGGTGGTGCTGTACTCGGCCGGACTCGGCGACCCGCGCACCTGGGGCACCGCGCTGGTGACCGACCTGGCCTCCCGCGGCTACCTGGTGGTGACCGTCGACCACACCTGGGAGGCCTCCGAAGTCGCCCTCCCCGGCGGCGAGTTGGCCGCCTCCGTGTTCCCCGCGCTGGCCGCCGACCCGAACCTCGACATCGGCGCGCTGCTGCGCAGGATGCTGCGCACCCGGGTCGACGACACCAGGTTCGTCCTCGACCAGCTGGCCCGCCTCAAGGCCTCCCGCACCCTGCCGCCCGGCGTCGCCGCCGCCCTCGACCTCGACCGGATCGGCATGGTCGGCCACTCCGGCGGCGGCTCCACCGCCCTCCAGGCCATGCACGACGACCCGCGCATCGACGCCGCCGTCAACATGGACGGGCAACTGCACTTCCCCGGCCCCGACGGGCACACCGGCGTGAGCCTGACCGACGTGGCCGAGCACGGCCTCGACCGCCCGTTCCTGCTGCTCGGCACCCGCAGCGACGACTCCGGCCCCCACCAGCAGCAGCCCGGCTGGGACGCCCTGTGGCGGCGCAGCACCGGCTGGCACGCCGACTTCACCCTCGAAGGCTCCCGGCACGGCTCCTACACCGACGCCGAGTCCCTGCTGCCGCAACTCGCCGAACAGGGCGCGATCACCCCCGAGGCGCTGCGCGGCGACATCGGCGACGTCCGGCCCGACCGGGCGGTGCTGGCGACCCGCACCTACGTCGCCGACTTCTTCGACCGCTGGCTGCGCGGCCGCGACGACCACCTGCTGGACGGGCCCTCGGCGGCCTTCCCCGAGATGGTGCACCAGCCCTGACCGGCCGGATCCCGGACGTCCGGATCCCGCCCCGCGCGGAGTGAAACCGCGCCGCGCCCGGACGGCGTCCCGTGTTTGCGCCCGGCGTTCTCGCCGGGCCTCGGGGATCACGGGGAAGTGGGGCAGGGGTGCGGGCGAAGGTGCGGTCGGTGGCGGAGGTCGACGGCGGGGGCGGGGAGCGGGCGACGGCGGTGCCGAGCCTCGGGCGGCGGCGCCTGCTCGGGGCGCTGGCCGTCACGGTGCTCGGCACCGGCGCGGTCGGCGCGGCGATGGTCGAGGACGTGCTGCCCGGGGGCGCCCGGCTGCGCCGTGCGCTCGGCCTGACCGGCGAGGACGGCACCGTGCCCGAGTTCGCGCCCGGGCGGGTGCGGACCGAGACCGAGCACTCCACCGCGCGCAGCCGCGACCTGCAGATCGTCGTCATGGACCCGCCCGGCGCGGACCGCGCCGAGCTGCCGGTCTGCCTGGCCCTGCACGGCCGGGGCGGCAACGCGACGAACTTCGTCGACCTCGGCGTCCCGCAGTTCCTGGCGGCCGCCGTCGCCGCCGGCGTCCCGCCGTTCCGGGTGGTCGCGGTGGACGGCGGCGACAGCTACTGGCACGCCCGCAGCCCCGCCGACGACCCGATGGCGATGCTCACCAACGAACTCCCCGGCTGGCTCGCCGCCCGGAAGCTGCCCGAACCCAGCCGCGTCCTGGGCATCTCGATGGGCGGCTCCGGGGCCCTCCAGTACGCCCGCAACTACCGGGGACGGCTCTCCGCGATCGCGCTGCTCAGCCCCGCGCTGTTCCGCAGCTGGGGCGACGCGCGCACCGTCGACGCCTACTACGACCGGGCCGACTGGCAGGCGGTCGAACCGCTCCAGCACCTCGGCGAGCTCGGCGACGTCGACCGGATCGGCGTCTGGTGCGGCACCGAGGACCCGTTCTGCCCGGCCGCCCGCCGACTCACCGGCACCCGCGGCGTCCGGGCGCACTTCCCGCGCGGCGAACACACCGGCGGGTTCTGGCGCCGCGTCATGCCGGACGCGGTGGCGCTGCTCGGGGCCCGCTGACGGGGTGGCGCTGCTCGGGGCTCGCCGGTGCGGTGGTGCCGCGTCATGCCGGACGCGGTGGCGCTGCTCGGGGCCCGCTGACGGGGTGGCGCTGCTCGGGGCCCGCCGGCGGGGCGGTGCCGCGTCATGCCGGACGCGGTGGCGATGCTCGGCGGGCCGGTCGAGGACGGCGGGCCGATACTGGCCGCCATGAGCAACCTCGATCTCAGGCCCGCCCCGGCGGTGTGCGGGCAGCAGGTGGCGAGCGGCCCCGTCAAGGAGCTGCTGACCGGGCGTCGGATGCCGCTCGGGGAGTCCACGGTGGTGCGGCGGCTGCTGCCGAGCCTGGGCCGGCGGATGGTCGGCGCCTGGTGCTTCGTCGACCACTACGGGCCCGACGACATCGCCGACGAGCCCGGCATGCAGGTGCCGCCGCACCCGCACATGGGCCTGCAGACCGTCAGCTGGCTGCACGAGGGCAGCGTCCTGCACCGCGACAGCCTCGGCAGCGTGCAGACCGTCCGCCCCCGTGAACTCGGGCTGATGACCTCCGGGCGGGCCATCTCGCACTCCGAGGAGTCGCCCCGCGCACACGCCCGCCTGCTGCACGGCGCCCAGCTCTGGGTGGCCCTGCCCGACGCCCACCGGCACACCGATCCCGCCTTCGAACACCACCCCGAGCTCCCCGTCGTCACCGCCGACGGCCTCACCGCCCACCTCATCCTCGGCACCCTCGACGGCGCGACCTCCCCCGGCACCGCGTACACCCCGCTGGCTGGCGCCGACCTCACGCTCCGTGAGGGCGCCGCCCACCGCCTGCCCGTCGAGGAGGGCTTCGAGTACGCGGCCCTCGCCATGTCCGGCAGCGCCGAGATCGACGACGTCCCGCTCGAACCCGGCTCGCTCCTCTACCTCGGCTGCGGCCGCCGCGAACTCCCCCTCCGCGCCCGCACCGACGCCACCGTCCTCCTCCTCGGCGGCGCGCCCTTCGAGGAACGCCTCGTCATGTGGTGGAACTTCATCGGCCGCACCCACGAGGAGATCGCCCGGGCCCGCACCGACTGGGAGACCGGCACCCGCTTCGGCGAGGTGCACGGCTACGACGGCGCCCGGCTGAGCGCCCCGGCGCTGCCCGACGGCCCGCTGAAGCCGCGGGGGCGGGTGCGCTGAGCTGCGGTACTTCGTACGGTTCGCGGACCGCTTCGACCCGGAGCAACCCCCGCGAGCGCGGGGCCGAGGGCGGAAGGGCGCGGCCGAGTTGGACGTCGGTGGAGCAACCCCCCGCGAGCGCGGGGCCGAGAGCCAGGCCGAGGCCCAGCCCGGAGACCTCGTGGAGCAAACCCCCCGCGAGCGCGGGGCCGAGAGCCTGCGCACGGCCGCCAGCACCATCAACAACCCCCGCGAGCGCGGGGCCGAGCTGGACGTGTGCTCTGCCTGGACCTCGCGCATGGAGCAACCCCCGCGAGCGCGGGGCCGAGCCCGCAGATCAGCGTGCAGATGGCGGCGAGGAGGAGCAACCCCCGCGAGCGCGGGGCCGAGCGGTGGGCGGGTTCATCGTGGATGCCTCAGGGGGAGCAACCCCCGCGAGCGCGGGGCCGAGCGGTGGGCGGGTTCATCGTGGATGCCTCAGGGGGAGCAACCCCCGCGAGCGCGGGGCCGAGACCGCACCCCGGCGGTAGCCGGAGGTGTCCAGGGAGCAACCCCCGCGAGCGCGGGGCCGAGGGGCCCGTATTCACCCGCTGGGCCGGGTTCGAGGAGCAACCCCCGCGAGCGCGGGGCCGAGCCGCCGCCGAGGACGAGTAGCGCGACAGCGAGGGAGCAACCCCCGCGAGCGCGGGGCCGAGCCCGACTACATCTGCGACGTCTGTGAGGACACGGAGCAACCCCCGCGAGCGCGGGGCCGAGGACTCCTCGACCCTGACGGCGCTGGCCGCGCAGGAGCAACCCCCGCGAGCGCGGGGCCGAGTGGCACTGGGCCGCGATGGAGCGGGACATCGCAGAGCAACCCCCGCGAGCGCGGGGCCGAGGCGCGGGTCGGACCGCCCGAGCACGGCATGACGGAGCAACCCCCGCGAGCGCGGGGCCGAGCGAAAGGCCCCGGGGTGACCGGGGCCTGCGGGGAGCAACCCCCGCGAGCGCGGGGCCGAGTCGTCGTCCCAGGCCCCGGGCGGGGCCCATCTGGAGCAACCCCCGCGAGCGCGGGGCCGAGTTGGGTGGTCAGTACCAGGCCCACTCCACGATGGAGCAACCCCCGCGAGCGCGGGGCCGAGCGGCCTGACGCTGCCCACCCCGGGCACCGCGCCGAGCAACCCCCGCGAGCGCGGGGCCGAGGTCAGCGTGACCGTCATGCTGGAGCCGTTGCTGGAGCAACCCCCGCGAGCGCGGGGCCGAGGCTTGGTGAGCTGGGGTGTTGTGGGTCAGGGGGCGGCGATTTTATTAGTTGGGTTCGGTGGTGAGGTGCGCATGGTCTGGGTGCTGTCCGAGAGTTGTCGGCGGGGTGTTCTACGCTGCGGAGCGTAGTGGATCGGGGACGTAAGGTGGGCGGGCTTGTGGGGAGTTGGGAGCTCTCGGGGGAGACGGCCGGGTGGCTGGGGGCGTTGTGGGGGAAGTCGGCGGGGAAGGCCGGGGGGACGGCGAATCTGCTGATTTCGCACATGCTGGACACGGCCGCAGTGGCCGAAGTGATGTGGGACGAGTACCTGCCGCCTGTGACGCGTCGGCGGCTGGATGCGGTGGTGGGTGGTCGGGGTCGGGGTCGGTTGCTGTTCGTGTGGTTGTGTGGTGTGCACGACCTGGGGAAGGCGACCCCGGCTTTCCAGTGCTTGGATGCGGCTGGTGCCGCAGCGGTGCGGGCGGCGGGGTTGGGGTGGAACGAGTACGCCGTCGGGGGAGGCAAGAAGTGGCGGCACGACCGGGCGGGTGGTCGGTTGCTGCGGAGGTTGCTTGCCGAAGCGGGCTGGTCGGAGGAGCAGACGGCTTGGGTGTGGCCGTTGGTGGCGGGGCATCACGGCACGTTTCCGACGGTGGGGGATCTGGCGCCGCCGAAGAAGAACGAGGAGTTCCAGGGGCGCGGGCCTGCCTGGCAGAGGGCCCAGGCGGTGTTGCTCGAGGTCTTCAGCCGGGAGGTCGGCTTCGGCGGCGAGTGTCCGCTGGCCGAGGTGCAGCCGTGTGAGGTGCCGCCTCGGGTGGTGCAGTTGCAGCTCTCGGGGTTCGTGGTGATGGCGGATTGGATCGCCAGCAACGAGCGGCACTTCCGCGGCATCGCCGATCTCGCGCAGGTCTCGCTGGAAGGAGCGCGCAAGCGGGCCAGGGCGGCCTGGTCGGCCCTGGAACTGCGCGGAGGGTGGGGGCAACTGGATGTGCCCGGGCCTGAGTTGTTCCAGGACAGGTTCGACGACGCCTCCAGGCAGTCGCAGCAGATGGTGTTGGATGCGGTGCGCCGGATGGGCGGGCCGGGGCTGGTGGTCATCGAGGCGCCGATGGGGGAGGGCAAGACGAAGGCGGCGCTCGCGGCGGCGGAGGTGCTGGCGGCCAGGAGTGGGGCGGACGGGGTGTTTCTGGGTATGCCGACCCAGGCGACGGCCGACCCGATGTTCACTCAAGTCCGTTGCTGGTTGGGGGACATCGACGGACGACTGGCCGACCAGGTGGCCCTGCTGCACGGCAAGCGGGTCTTCAACAAGGAGTGGCGTGCCCTCCTCGACGGCGCCGACGGCATCGACAGCTTCAGTGCGGACGACTGCTACGGCTCGGTCGGTGAGGACGAGTACGGGATGACCTGGTCGTTCGGAGAGGAGGAGCCCGAGCCACAGCGGCGCGGCCCTTCCGAGTGGTTCCTCGGACGCCGCCGCGGTCTGCTCAGCCCGTTCGCGGTCGGCACCGTGGACCAGCTCCTCCAAGCCGCGACCCGGACGAAGCACGTCATGCTGCGGATGGCCGGCCTGGTGGGCAAGGTGGTGATCCTGGACGAGGTGCACGCAGCGGACCTCTACATGTCCCAGTTCCTGCTGGAGGGCCTGCGCTGGCTCGGGCAGGCGGGCGTGCCCGTGCTCCTGCTGTCGGCGACGCTCCCGCCCGCGCAGCGCCGCGACTTGGTGACGGCGTACCTGGCCGGGGCGCAGTGCACCGAGACCCTGCCGGAGGTCGAACTCCCGCAACCTAAGGGCTATCCGAACGTGACGGCGGCATGGGTGGGCGAGGACGGTCCGGACCTGCTGGTGGACAGCACCGAGACCTGGCGGGAGGCCCTGGAGGTCGAGGTGCACGTCCTCGAAGAGCCGGTGGCCGATCCGAAGGGCGAGGATCCGTCGGGACCGGCTGCCGAGGCGGTTGCAGAGTACCTGCAGGACCAACTCGCCGACGGTGGTTGCGCCTTGGTCATCCGCAACACGGTCGACCGGGCCCAGCGCACCTTCGAGGCAGTGCGCGCGAAGTTCGGCGACCAGGAGGTGCACCTGCTGCACGGCCGACTCCACGCCGGCCACCGCGCGGACCGCACCGCGGCAGTGCTGCAGGCGCTCGGCAGGCGTGATGACGGCCGGCCGCGTCCCCAGCGGATGGTGGTCGTCGCCACGCAACTGGCTGAGCAGTCCTTCGACGTCGACGCGGACCTACTGGTCACGGACCTTGCACCGATCGACCTGCTGCTGCAGCGCATCGGCCGCCTGCACCGCCACGACGGCAACCCGCGTCCGCTCGGGCTCACGCACCCGACGGTCGTCGTGACGGGGCTGCGCCAGGCAGGCGACGGAGTCCCGTGGCTGCTCCGAGCCTCAGAGAGGATCTACGGCCGCTACCCGCTGCTCCGTACGGCGGCCGAGGTGATCAAGGCCGACGGCGGCAAGTGGAGCATTCCGGGCCACGTCCCGGAGCTGGTCGCTCAGGTCTACGGCAGCGGCCGGATCGTCCCGTCGGAGTGGGCCGAGGAGGAGTCGACGGCGCGGAAGGCCTGGAACGAGAACCGGTCCGAGCGCCGGGAGGCAGCCGCGCCGTACCTGCTCGCCCGGGTCGGCGAGCACGGGCAGCCGACCCTGGAGGGCCTGCACTACGGAGGCCGGGGCGTGCTGCGCGACGGGCAGATGGAGGCCCTGGTCAGGGACGGCGATCCGAGTGTGGAAGTGATCCTGGTCCGCAGGGTCGGTGGGGGCTACCGGGCGATGACCGGCCGGGCGCTGGGCCCGAACGGTGAGACCGCGGCCGAGCTGCTGGACGACGTACTCACCGGTACCGTCCGACTGCCGGCCGGGCTCACCGCAGTGGTGGAACAGCACGCTCTCGGCCCGCTACCGGGCTGGCGCGACCATCCGTGGCTTCGCTACGGCAAAGCGCTGGAGTTGGACGAGCAGGACGAGGCGAGGCTCGGCGGCTGCAGGCTCCGGTACGACGACCGGCTCGGGCTGGTCGTGACCGGCCGCCCGTAAATGGCGCGAGGGTGGACAGGGAGAACCCTGCCCACCCCAACCCCGCGGGCGCGGGGCCTACTTGGTGCCGCCCAGGGCGCTCAAACACGACCAGGGGCCATCCCCGCGACCAGTTCCGCAGGGGCAAGCGGCAATTGAAGCATTTGCCGCACAAGCAGACGAGCGGAGTGCCAGGATGGCCTCAACGCCCCGACTAAACATGACCAGTTGGGAGATCTGCTGTTGCTCGAATACAACCTGGTGGACGAGCCGTGGTTGGCCTTGCGCCCGCTCGACGGCGGCCCGCCCGTTCACCTGGGAATCGCCGAAGCGCTGACGCGGGCGCACGAGTTCGACGGCTTGTCCGTCGACTTCGCCACGCAGCTCCCCGCCGTGCTGCGCCAAGTGCTCCTGCCCGTGGTCGTGGCCGCACTGGGGGCGCCGGCGACGGCGGCGGCGCAGGGTGAGCGCCTGGCCCGGGGAGGGTTCGGCGCCCAGGAGAGGGAAGACCTGCTCGCGTACCTGGCCGAACACCGGGCGCGCTTCGAGCTCTTCGACGAGGTGGCGCCCTTCGCCCAGGTGGCCGGTCTGCGGACGGCGAAGGACGAGACCAAGGGGGCGGCCGCCCTGGTGGCCACTGCGGCGAGCGGCAACAACGTCCCGCTGTTCGCCAGTCGTTCGGATGCCGACCCGCTCGACCTGACGCCCGCTCAGGCGGCCCATTGGCTCCTGCACACCCACTGCTGGGACACCGCCGCGATCAAGACCGGCGTCCTCGGGGACGACAAGGCGAAGGCGGGCAAGACCACCGGCAACCCGACCGGCCCCCTCGGGCAACTCGGCGTGATCGTCCCGATGGGACGCACCCTGTACGAGACGCTGCAACTGAACATCCCGCTCATGGCGGCCGCGAACCTCGGCAAGCCCCAGTGGGAACGCACTCCGGGCAGCCCCGCCTGGGAGCAGCGGCCCGTCGCGGGCCTGCTCGACCTGTGGACCTGGCAGGCGCGGCGCGTCCGCCTGGTCCCGGAGCAGGACGGGGCGGGAGGGACGAAGGTGACCCGCGTCGTGATCAGCGCCGGTGACCGGCTCGCCGCGCCGCCGGAGTGGGAGCCCCACACCGCCTGGGCGTTCACCCCGTCGGCGAAGAAGACACCGAACCGGGCGCCCGAGCGCCGACCGCGCCGCCACGCGCCGGGCAAGGCCGCCTGGCGCGGGCTCGACGCGCTGCTTGCGCCCGTCCGTCAGAACGACGAGGGCGTCTTCGAGACCAGCGTGCTGCTCGACCGGATCGGCGCCCTGCAGGAGGACGGCAGGCTACCCGCCGACTACCCGCTGCGGGTCGAAACCTTCGGCATGGTGTACGGCACGCAGTCCGCAGTGGTCGAGGACGTCGTCCACGACGCCATCCCCCTTCCGCTGCTCGCTCTCCACGGGGACAGCGGGACGCGGTTGTTCCTGCTGGACGTCGCGGAACAGGCCGAGCAACTCGCCCGGGCCCTCAACAACCTCTCCGCGGACCTGCGCCGCGCGGCCGGGGCCGAGCCCATTCCGTGGGACCGGGGGCAGCGACCCGGTGAACTGCTGCTGCACGTCCTCGACGGCCTGGTCCGCCGGGTGCTGGCCGGGGTCCGGTCTGCGGGCGGGGACGAGGAGCTGCTGGAGCGCGGCCGCTTCGCCTGGGAGGAGGCGGCGGCCTGGCGGACCTGGGAGCACGCGGACGCCCTGCTCGCGGCGGCCCCCGCCACTACGTTCGCCGGGCGCACCGTCACCCAGGCGGGCAAGCAGGGCAAGGCCCACGCCTTCTCGCTCGGCACGGCGGCCGACAGCTTCAGCCGCGAGGTCGCCCGCATCCTCCCGCGCCACGCGCACACCGCCCGCAACGCCGTACGGGACTGGTCCGGCGCGCCCGAAGAACCTGTGAAAACCCCTTCTGGAGCCCACGTTGACGACTGATCGAGCCGTGACCCCACAGCGGTACTGGGGCAAGTACACCGCCCCCGACCACGGCTGGCGGATCGATCCCCGTTCCGGACAGCCGCGCCGGCCGCCCGGCGGAGAACTGGCCGCCCTGCGTTCCGGACTCGGACGGCCGGTGATGGACAGCCCGAAGATGTGGCCGCACTACAGCACCGAGGTCGACGACGTGCTGGCGCTGCGGGACCGGGTCTCCGACGAGCAGCAGGCCGAGCACGCCGCGCTCGCCCTCTACGGCCTGCACCAGCAGGGTCAGAGCAGGCCGATGCACCGCAGCGGCGTCAAACTCGGCCGGGCGCTGCGCGAACTGCGCCGCGACGGCAAGTACAGCGACTACGCACTGGACGCCCGAGTCGCCCAACTAGCCGCCGCGACGAGCGTTTCCGCCCTCCTGGTCCACCTGCGCGGCCTGATCACCCAACTGCGGACGATCGGCCAGCCCCTCGACTACGACCACCTGATGGCCGACATCCGTGCCTGGCACCAGCCCGAACAGCGCCCCCACGTCCGGCTCAAGTGGGCGCTGGGCTACCGGGCATGGCAGAACAAGTCCCCTGACGCCGACGAGTGACCGTCCTCGGCAACCGCACCCCGTCCCGTCCGTCCCACCCCCAGCCTCAGGAGAAGCGCGTGCCCTCCCGCCTCTACATCGACGTCCACATCCTGCAGACCGTCCCGCCGGCCAACCTCAACCGCGACGACAACGGCAGCCCCAAGGAGGCCCACTTCGGCGGCAAGCGCCGTTCCCGGGTCTCCTCCCAGGCCTGGAAGCGAGCCACCCGCCTGCACTTCGCGGAGCGCTACGAGCCGCAGGACCTCGGCACCCGCACCAAGCGCATCGCGGGCAAGCTCGCCGAACGCCTCATCGCCCGTGCCGCCCTGTCCGCCGAGGACGCGCAGCGCATCGCCGGGGCCCTGCTGAAGCCGATGGGCATCGCCGCGGGCAAGAAGGCCGGTGACACCGCGTACCTGCTGTTCTACGGACGCCGACAGTTGGAGGGCATTGTCGACCTGGTCGCCGCCGACGCGGCGGAGTTGGCGGCGCTGGACGACCAGCAGCTGGAGGAGCGGGTGAAGAACCTGCCGGTGCGCGAGCAGCTCCAGCAGGGCCACCCCGTCGACGTGGCGCTGTTCGGCCGGATGGTCGCCGACATCCCCGGCCTCAACGTCGACGCCGCCACCCAGGTCGCGCACGCCCTCTCCACCCACGCCACCGAGCTCGAGTTCGACTACTACACGGCGGTGGACGACGAGACCGGCGACGAGGAGACCGGCGCCGGAATGATCGGCACCATCGGCTTCAACTCGGCCACCCTGTACCGCTACGCCACCGTCGGCCTGCACCAGCTGACCGACAACCTCGGCGAGGAGAAGACCGCCGTCGAGGCCGTCGACCTGTTCGTCGACTCCTTCGCCCGCTCCATGCCCACCGGCTACGGCAACTCCTTCGCCCACCGCACCCGGCCCAGCCTGGTGGCCGTCGTGGTCCGCACCGACCAGCCCGTCAACCTGGTCTCCGCGTACGAGAACGCCGTCCCGGTCGGCGACGGCATCCTCGCCGAATCGGCCCGCCGCCTCGCCGCCGAGTACCGCACCGCCACCTCCCAGTGGGGCGACGAACCGCTCCACACCGCCGTCTGCCACACCCTGGACGCCGCGAGCCCCGAAGCGGCTGCGCTCGCCGAGGCGTTCGGTGCCAACCGCACCTTCGCCGAACTCCGCGAGGGCCTGCGCACCGCCCTCACCGAGCGGACGGCGGGACGCTGATGCCCGCCGACGCCACCCCGCCGGACGACCGGGCGGTCCTCCTGCTGCGGCTCGCCGGACCGCTCCAGTCCTGGGGCGACCGCAGCGCCTTCAACCGCCGCGACACCACGCCGCAGCCCACCAAGTCCGGTGTCATCGGGCTGCTCGCCGCGGCCGCCGGACGCCCCCGCGAAACCGACCTCACCGACCTGGTCGGCCTGCGGCTCGGCGTCCGGGTGGACCAACCCGGCACGCTCCTGCGCGACTACCACACCGTCAGCGACTACCGCGGCCTGCCGCTGCCCCAGGCCGGCGTCAACGCGAAGGGCGTCCAGAAGCCCACCTCGCCCAGCAAGCACACCCACGTGACGCACCGCTACTACCTCCAGGACGCCGTGTTCCTCGCCGCCGTCGAAGGACCCGCCGAACTGGTCGCCGCACTCGGCGAGGCCGTCACCCACCCCGCCTTCCCGCTCGCTCTCGGCCGCCGTTCGTGCACGCCCACCCAGCCGCTGAGCCTCGGCGTCCGCCGCGACACACCGCTGGAGATCGCCCTCGCGGAAGAACCCTGGCAGGCCAACGAACAGACCAGGAAGGCGTACGAGCGGCAGGCGAAGCGCGGTCAGGCCCCGCGGCGGACCGACCGCGTCGACCTGGCGGCCAGCTTCGACGACCCGCACGGGGACGACACCTGCCGGGACGTCCCGCTCAGCTTCGATCCGCGCCGCCGCGGCTTCAGCAGCCGCAAGGTCCGGCACGAGTGGCTCAGCGTCCCCACTGGCCTCCGGGCCGCCTTCCCCACCGAGCCGCCCGCCGACGGCGGCCACGACCCCTTCGCCCTGCTGGGCTGGTGACCCGACCCATGACCTACCTCTCCCGCGTCCGCATCAACCCCCTGCGCGCGGCCAGCCGCACCCTGCTCGCCAACCCGCGCGCCCTGCACGGCGCCGTCCAGGCCGGAGTCCCCGACCAGGCCCCCGGCGACCGGGTTCTCTGGCGCCTCGACACCGACCACCCGCGACGGCCGCACCTCCTGGTCCTCACCCCCGGCAAACCCGACTGGACCCACCTCGTCGAACAGGCCGGATGGCCCGACGCCGACGGCGAGCACTACACGGTCCGCGACTACACCCCGCTGCTCGCCCAACTTGCCTTCGGCCGCGAGTTCGCCTTCCGCCTCACCGCCAGCCCCGTGCAGAACACCTCCAACCCGACGGGCAGCAGCACCCACCGCACCAAGACGGCCGAGGAACTCCGCCACCGCTCCTACCGCGTCCCCCACCGCACCGCCGCACACCAACTCGCCTGGTTCCTCGACCGCACCACCCGCTGGGGCTTCACCGTCCCCGAAGCCCGTACCCACACGCCTGCCCCCGGGCTGGGGACCCCTGACGGCGACGGGCCGCCCGCCCGCGAGGTCCGGATCACCAACCGCGACCGGCGCACCTTCACCAAACCCGGCACCCGCACCCCCGTCACCCTCACCACCGCCACCTTCGAAGGACACCTGCGGATCAGCGACCCCGCCCTCCTGAAGACCGCCCTCCTCGAAGGCATCGGCCCCGCCAAGGCCTACGGCTGCGGACTGCTCACCCTCGCCCCGCTCCCCGGCGCCGGCGCGGCCCGCTGACCGATGGCCGACATCTGGTGGAAAGCCCACCCCCACGACCTGCACCGCCTCTCCGACCGCGTCTCCAGCGTCTACGTCGAACGCAGCCACATCGACCGCGACGAGAACGCCGTCGTCGTCATCAACAAGCGCGAAACCGTCCGCATCCCGGCCGCCATGGTCGCCGTCGTCCTCCTCGGCCCCGGCACCCGCATCACCCACGGCGCGGTCAACCTGCTCGCCGACTCCGGCACCACCGTGTGCTGGGTCGGCGAGCAGGGCGTCCGCATGTACGCGGCCGGACTCGGCCCGAGCCGTGGAGCCGGACTGCTGAACCGGCAGGCATGGCTGGTCAGCCGCACCAAGGAACGTCTCGCCGTCGCCCGCGCCATGTACCGCATGCGCTTCCCCGGCGAGGACGTGGACAGCGCCACCATGCAGCAACTGCGCGGCCGCGAAGGCGCCCGGATCCGCAAGCTCTACCAGGCACACGCGCGCCGCACCGGCGTCCCCTGGAACGGCCGCATCTACCAACCCGGCGACGCCCACGCCGCCGGTGACGACCTCAACCGGCTCCTCTCCGCGGCCAACGCCGCGCTCTACGGCATCTGCCACGCCGTCATCACCGGCCTCGGCGCCAGCCCCGGCCTCGGCTTCGTCCACACCGGCCTCGCCACGTCCTTCGTCCTCGACATCGCCGACCTCTACAAAGCCGACTACACCATCCCCCTCGCCTTCGACCTCACCGCCCGCGGCCACACCGAAGAACGTGACGGCCGCCTCGGCCTGCGCGACCGCATCGCAGAAGACCGCCTCCTCGGCCGGATCGTCCGGGACGTCAAAGCCCTCCTTACCCCGGACGGCATCGACCTGGCCGACCAAGACGTCAACCAGCTGTGGGACGAGAAGCTCGGCACGGTCCAAGGTGGCGTCAACTGGTCTGCCGACAGCGGTGGCTCCACCTCCCGAACCATCGACCCGGGCATGGGGGACGAGGACGAGCACCTGGCGATCATCGGCCCCGAATTCGACAACCACCCGAAGCAGCCTCTGCGATGACCGTCATCGTCCTGATCGCCGCCCCCGAAGGCCTACGCGGCCACCTCACCCGCTGGATGGTCGAAGTCCACGCCGGCGTCTTCGTCGGCAACCCCAGCCGCCGAA
The DNA here is from genome assembly GCF_053602195.1 of Kitasatospora sp. NPDC004531. Lineage (NCBI taxonomy): Bacteria > Bacillati > Actinomycetota > Actinomycetes > Kitasatosporales > Streptomycetaceae > Kitasatospora > Kitasatospora sp. NPDC004531. Next base: position 65,474 of record NZ_JBSGDD010000004.1, read on the forward strand.
TCCGCGACCGCCTCTGGGACCTCCTCGCCACCCGCATCGGCACCGGCCAAGCCATCCTCGTCGAGCCCGCCACCAACGAACAAGGCTGGACCGTCCGCACCGCCGGTACAGACCGCTGGAAGCCCGTCGACTTCGACGGACTGATTCTCTCCGCCCGCCCGACCCGATAAAACCCCAGCCCACGCACCCTCGGCCCCGCGCTCGCGGGGGTTGCTCCTACGTGTTCACCACCGACGCGGTGTCCCGGAGCTCGGCCCCGCGCTCGCGGGGGTTGCTCTGACCACCTGCTGATTGGGCATGTCCGACGGGCCTCGGCCCCGCGCTCGCGGGGGTTGCTCGTTCGTCGGCCTGTCCGAGCTCGCCAGCCGCCTCTCGGCCCCGCGCTCGCGGGGGTTGCTCCGCTCCTGGCAGGGGTCAATTTCGCCGACGTCCCTTGGCCCCGTGCTCGCGGGGGTTGCTCCATCGCGAGGCCGTAGAGCGCGGCGGGCGCGACGCTCGGTCCCGCGCTCGCGGGGGTTGCCCCTACCTCACCCTGCACGGCTCCACCTACCTGGACTCGGTCCCGCGCTCGCGGGGGTTGCTCCCCCGCCGATCGCGACCGGACCTGATCCCGCACCTTGGCCTCGCGCTCGCGGGGGGTTGCTCGCCCGGCTCGCTGGGCCAGGTTCTGTCCGGCGGATCATGTGACTTCTCCGTGCGGGGCTCGTTGTGTCCGGCATGGGGCGGGGAGATCTGACGAACGACGAACGGGCCCGGTTGGCACCGCATATGCCGGGAGGCGGTCGGCGGGGCGGGCGATGGAACGACCACCGCAGGGTGATCAACGGGATCCTGTTCCGGCAGCGGACCGGTGTCCCGTGACGGGACCTTCCGGAGCGTTTCGGCGGTCGGAAGACGGTCTACGAGCGGCTTCGGCGCTGGTCCGCGGACGGCACGTGGGACAGGATCCTGCGGGCCGTCCAGGCCGACGCGGATGCGGAGGGCAGGCTCGACTGGAGCATGGTGGCGTGGACTCCGCCTCCTGCCGTGCCCACCAGCACGCCGCCGGGGCCCGGAAGACGCCGCCCCGCGTCCCGGGTAAAGATCGACGCCCCTGCAGCACCGCCCCGATGAAGGGCTCGGGCGTTCCCGGGTCGGGCTGGCGACGAAGATCCACCTGGCCGGCGAGGGCGGGCGACGCCCGCTGGGTCTGCTGATCACACCTGGCCAGTGGGGAGACACCCCTCAGCTCATACCGGTCATGGAGTGCATCCGCGTCCCGCGACCCGACGGCGGGCGCCCGCGCACGCGGCCCGACCGGGTCGGCGGCGACAAGGCCTACAGCTCCCGCCGCAACCGCTGCTACCTGCGCAGACGCCGGATCAAGGACACCATCCCGGAGCCCCGGGACCAACGGGCCAACCGCCACCGCCGCGGCAGCAGGGGCGGCCGCCCGCCAGTGAAGTCCGCCCCACCTGCCCGGCCCCGTCGGCGCCGGGGGGACGGTGTTCACCCCTCGTCGTCCCCGGACGGGCCGAGCGCGATGCGGACGGTCGGCGGCTGCTGGAGGGAGTGGTGGACGGTGCAGTTCGAGGCCACCGCGAGCAGCGCGTCGCGGCGGGCCGCCGGGAGCCCGGGCGGCACGTCGACCGTGACGGTGATCTCCGCGACCCGGGCCGGCCGGTCGGTCGCCATGGTGAACTGCGCCTCCACTGCCAGGCCGTCCGCGGCCACGCCGTGGCGGGCCAGGTAGCGGCCGGCGTAGAACGCCACGCAGGACGCGAGGGACGCCGCGAACAGCTCCGTCGGCGTGGGGCCGGTGTCGTCGCCGCCCGCGTCGGACGGCTGGTCCACCACCAGCCGGTGGCCGCGGACCGCGACCTGGTAGGCGTCCTTCGACAGGTGGTCCACCCGGATGCGCCCTGTCGGCAGGACGGTGGCGGCCCCGGGGGTGCGGACGAGCGGTTCGGCTTCGGACACGGCGTGCTCCAAGGGAAGGCGGGACAGGGTTGCGTTCATCGGCATGCGGCTCGGGGCGGGCGGCGGCGACGGGCCGGCGGAGCGGACCGTCCCGGACGGCGGGCGGCGCGCCGTCATTCGGATGTCCGGAAGACCAGGACCGGGCAGGGCGAGTGCTGCACGCAGTACTGCCCGACGGAGCCCAGCAGGGCGCCCTCGAAGCCGCCGAGACCGCGGTGCCCGACCACCAGCAGGGACGCCCCCTCCCGGGCGGCGGACAGCAGGACCCAGGCCGGGGTGCCCTCCTCGACCCTGAGCCGGACCTCCACCGGCGGCGAGGCGCCCACGGCCTTCTCGACGTTCTCCGCCAGGGCCTTTCGTGCCGCCCGCCCCAGCTGCGCCTCGTCGTCGGCGCCCACCGCGCTGCCCCATCCGGAGAACGGCGGCTGCCAGGCCAGCACCGCCTCCACCACGCTGTGGGTCGACCCGGCCTGCCGCACGGCCCAGCGCAGGGCCTTCCGGGACTGCTCCGATCCGTCGACCCCGACGACGATCTTGCCGTCGAGGTTCGGTTCCTCCGCCATGGCTCCGTCCTTCCGATCGGGCCCGGGACCGCTCCCGGGCCTCCGTCAGCTGCCACCGATGACCTGCACGGTGCGGCGGCCTGTCGCTCGTGCCCGGCGGGGCCGGGCGGTCAGGACGCCTCCGTCACAGCTTGCGGCGACCTCCCGCTCCTTAGCCTCACCGGGCGGCCGGACGGAGCGCGCGAAGGCCGAACGGGAGTCCTCGAACGCCGCCGGGACCGGCCGCCGGTGTCGCCGGCGCGTCGAATCGTCGGTCGTTCCTCGTTGTTCCTCCTGCTCCGAGCCTCGCGCTCGCGAGCACGGGCCGGCATGGGCCGTCAGGGGCCCGGCGCATGGGCCGTTGGGCCCCCGTCGCAGGGGTCGTCCAGCGGCGCGGGCGTCCGGTGCCGGGTGCCGGACGATGCGGTGCCGGTCGGGCCGGTCGGGGCGGGTCCCGAGGCCCCGGTGGGCGGGCCGGTCGGCCCTCGCCCGGTGCGCCGGGGCCGCTTAGCGTGGAAGGCGAGCCGGTTGTCACCGGACAGCGGCCGCCCGCGACGGTGGAGGAGCCATGACATCGCCCGCCGAAGCCCGTCCGATCGTGCTGGGCGTCGACGCCCGGCAGGTCAGCCCCATGGTGGTCGGCTGGGCCGCCGCCGAGGCCGACCGGCGCGGGCTCCCGCTCCGCCTGGTGCTGGCCGTCCCCGACGAGCCCCGCGAGCTGCACGGCGACGGCCGCGGCCGCCTCCGGGCACTGCGGGAGGCCGGAACCGCCGCGCTGGAGCAGGCCGAGGCCCTCGCCCTGGAACGCCACCCCCGGCTCCAGGTGCGGCCCGTCCTCCGGGAGGGGAGCCCGGCGCCGCTGCTGTGCGGGGAGTCCGCGCGGGCCGCGCTCGTCGTGCTCGGTTCACGCCGGCTCGGCCGGATCGAGGAGGTGCTGAGCCGCTCCTCCGTGGCCGTACCGGTCAGCGCCCAGGCGCACTGCCCCGTCGCCGTCGTCCGGGAGCCCGAGCACGTCAGCCTTCGACCGCCCTACGTCGTCGTCGGGGTCGACGGCTCCCCGGACTGCGCGGCCGCCGTGCGCTTCGCCGCCGACCTGGCCGGGCGACGGGGAGCGGCCCTGCGCGCCGTGTGGGTGCGGCGGACACCGGTGCGGCCGTTCGAACCCGCGGAGAGCGAAGCGGAGATCCGGCGACGGCTCTTCGAGAGCACCGCCGGCTGCGCCGCCGACGAACCCGACCTCGACCTCACCCACGAGGTCGTCGACGGCCGCCCCGTCGAGGAACTCGTCCGGGTGTCCGCCCACGCGCTGGCCGTCGTGGTCGGACGGCACGGCCACGGCGGACTCACCGGAATGCGGCTCGGCTCCGTCCCGCACGGCCTGATCCGGCAGGCGCTGTGCCCCGTCGTCACGGTGCCTCCCGGGCCCGGCGCCGACGAACCGCTGACTCGGGAGCAGACCCGAGAGCCGAGAGAGAGGTGAACGCAGCCATGCGTGCCGTGATCGTCTACGAGAGCATGTACGGCAATACCGCGCAGGTCGCCGAGGCGATCGCCGCCGGCATCCGGACGACCGTGCCGGACGCCGACGTGCGGTGCCTGCCGGTCGCCGAGGCCGAGGCCGGGGCCGTCGCGGACGCGGACCTGCTGGTGGTCGGCGGCCCCACGCACATGAGGGGCATGTCCACCGGTCTCAGCCGCACCCTGGCCGCGAAGGCGGGCGCGCCGGAGGAGAGCCCCGGCCTGCGCGCCTGGTTCCGCTCGCTGCCGGACGGGGGAGCGGGCGTCCGCGCCGCCGCGTACGACACCCGCGTCGAGTCGAAGCACGCCGGAGCGGCGGCCGACGGCATCGCCGCGCGACTCACCCGCCACCACTACGACCTCACGTCCGACCCCGTCGGCTTCCTCGTCGAAGAACTCGGCGGCCCCCTGCGAGAGGGCGAGCTCGAACGGGCGAAGGCCTGGGGCGCAGCACTCGCCTGACGCCCCGCCAGCCCGCCGGGCCCGGGGGCGGTGGCGTGCTTAGTTCCAAGGTCCGAGCCGGGTCCGGGTCCGGCGGCGGAGGCGGTGGGGGGTGGGGGCGGGAGATCGTTTGCGGCATGGATGCAGAACAGCGCCCCGCAGGTTTGCCCGTCGCTCTCGTCACCGGGGCCTCCCGGGGGCTCGGCCTGGCCCTTGCCCGGGTGCTGGCCGGCGGCGGGTGGCGGCTGGTGATCACTGCTCGGGGTGGGGGCGAACTCGCCGATGTGGAAGCCGAGTTGGCCGCCGTCACCGAGGTCGTCGCACTGCCCGGCAGTATCGCGGACGGGGACCACCGGGTGCGGCTGGCCGGGGCTGCCGAGCGGCTCGGTGGTGTGAGTCTGCTGATCAACAATGCCGGCACGCTCAATGCCCCCGGCGGGGCCGGGGCGCTGCCCCGGCTGGCGGACCACCCGCTGCCGGAGTTGGAGCAGATCTTCCAGGTGAACACCTTCGCGCCGATCGCCCTCACCCAGCTCGTCCTGCCCCAGCTGCGCCGCCACGCCGGCGCCGTCCTCAACATCAGCTCCGTGGCCGCCGTGATGCCCTACCGGGGCTGGGGCGGCTACGGCGCCAGCAAGGCCGCGCTCGACCTCGCCACCGCCGTACTCGCCCGCGAGGAACCGGAGTTGCGCGTCTGGGCGGTCGACCCCGGCAGCATGCGCACCCGCATGCTCCAGGACGCCACCCCGGACGGAGACATCTCCACCGAGCCACTCCCCGAGGAGGTCGCCCCGGCCCTGCTCACCCTGCTCCGCGACGGCCTGCCCTCCGGCCGCTACTGGGCCGAGGACCTGGCCGGGTGAGGTGACGGGTCGTGCCGGACTTGCGACTGCTGTATTCGGCTGGGAGGAAGGGGAGTTGGGGCGGTCGGTCCGAGTGTCATGGGTACCGCAGGCGAGTCTCGGCCCGAGGAGGCCGTGTCGATCCTGTCCCGTGACTGTGTTCGCCTGGGAGCGGCGGGAGTTGTGGGCCCGGGCAGCGTGTGTGTGCGGATGCCGCCCCGGCCGGCCGAGGTGACGGGGGCCAAGGTGCCGACGCTCCACGACGCCCCCGGGTCAGGTGGCAGCGGCGGGGTGCGGGGCGGGTGTGCGGGGGAGGGCGAGGTGGCTGAGGGCCAGGCCGGTCAGGGTCAGGGCGGCGCCGGCCAGGCCGGTCCAGCGGAGGGCGTCGGCGGCGACGAGGGCGCCGCCGATGACGGAGCCGGCGGCGGCGCCGAGGTTGAAGGCGCCGACGTTGACGGAGACGGCCAGGGTGGGGGCGGCGCCCGCGTGGCGCAGGATCAGGCCCTGGAGGGGGGCGATGGTGGCGGTGGCGAGGAGGCCGAGGAGCAGGACGGCGGCCACCGCGGTGGGCTGCCGGGCGACGGCGAACGGGATCAGCAGGAGCGTCCCGGCCAGCGCGCCGAAGACTCCGCGCACGGTGGCGCCCACGGAGCGGTCGGTCAGCTTCCCGGCGGCGAGGTTGCCGACGAAGCTGCCCGCGCCGTAGGCGAGCAGCAGGCCGGAGACGGCGGTGGCGGAGAAGCCGGAGACGCGGATCAGCAGCGGAGCGAGGTAGGTGAAGACCGTGGCGACCCCGGAGAAGCCCACCGCCGTGGTGGCGATGGCGAGCAGCACCGGACGGCGTGCCACCACGCGCACCTCGTCGCGCAGCCGCGTCGCCGCCCCCTCCTGCCGGGGCAGGACGGCGGCCAGCAGTACGGCGCCCGCCAGGGCCAGCGCGGTCAGCACGGCGAACGGGGTGCGCCAGCCGGCGTCCTGCCCGAGCAGTGCGCCGAGCGGCACCCCGAGGAGCGTGGCCACGGTGAAGCCGGAGGCCACGGTGGCGATGGCGGAGCCCGTCCGCTCGGCCGGGACGACCCGGGTGGCCGTCACCAACGCCAGTGCCAGGAAAGCCGCGTGGCTCAGCGAGGACACCACCCGGCCCACCAGCAGCAGGCCGAACGACGGCGCCGTGGCGCTGATCGCGCTGCCCGCCGCGAACAGCAGCATCAGCCCGACGGCGAGGCCCTTGCGCGGCAGGCGAGCCGTCAGCAGCGCCATCAGCGGCCCGCCGACCACCACGCCGAGCGCGTACGCGGTCACCGCCTGCCCGGCGGTTCCCACGGAGATGTCGAGATCGGCGCCGACCTGGGGCAGCAGCCCGGCAATCAGGTACTCGGAGGTACCCACGACGAAGACGCTCGCGCAGAGCGCGCCGAGCGTCGCGAAACCCTTGTTGACCTTCATGCCGCAGACGCTAAAGTCTCACATCGGTATGAGAGTCAAGTCGCGCGGGCCGCAGCCCGCCCGGCGGTCCGGGAGGTCGTGGTGCGCATCGGTGAGCTGTCCCGACGGACCGGCGTGGGCGTCCACCTGCTGCGCTACTACGAGGAGCAGGGCCTGCTCCACCCCGAGCGGCGCCCCAGCGGCTACCGGGAGTTCGCGGAGGAGGACGTCGCCGTGGTCCGCCGCATCCGCAGCCTGCTGGCGGCCGGCCTGAACACCGCGACCATCGCCACCGTCCTGCCGTGCCTGCGCGACGCGGGCGACCGCCTCGTCCCCACCTGCTCCGACCTGCTCGCCGACCTCCACCAGGAGCGCGCCCGCATCGCCCTGGCCATCAGCGACCTGAAGTCGTCGATGGACGCGCTCGACGACGTCATCGCGGCGGCCCCGTCCGACGTCACCCGCCGGGCCCTGGAGGCCCTCGCCGGCTGAGGGGCCGGCGGGGGTAAAGATACCGGTGGGAAGGTATATTGCCGGCAATCAGGACCCGACGAAGGGAGAGCGAGCGGTGGAGCGGAGCGTGGGCGAGGCCGTGCCGCTGTGGTCGGCCGGGCGGACGGGGGTGCCGCAGGGGCCGGATCTGCGGCAGGACCGGGCGGTGCGGACGCGGGCGGAGATCCTGCGGTGCGCGGCGGAGCTCTTCGCCGAGCGGGGGTACCAGCAGACCGGGATCAAGGACGTCGCCGAGCAGGTCGGGATGACCAAGGGGGCGGTCTACTTCCACTTCCCCAACAAGCAGGCCCTGGCGGTCGCGGTGGTGGAGGAGCTCTACGCGACCTGGCCGCGCACCCTGGAGGCGGTGCGGGAGAAGGGGCTGTCGCCGCTGGACACCGTCGTCGAGATGTTCAACGAGGCGACGTCGGCGTTCCTGAACGACCCGATCATGCAGGCCGGCACGCGCCTGCAGAACGAGCGGGCGGTGGTGGACGTCGAGCTGCCGCCGCCGTACGTGGACTGGACGGAGCTGATCACCTCGCTGCTGCGCGAGGCGTGCGACCAGGGGCAGTTGGCGGACGGGGTGGACCCGGACGTGGCCGCGCGGGTCGCGGTCGCCGCGTTCTTCGGGGCCCAGCACATCTCCAACAACCTGCACGGCCGCGCCGACTTCGCGGAGCGCTGGCGGGAGGTGCGGGACCTGCTGTTCCCGGCGCTGCGGGCCCGGCCGCGACCGGCCGGACGCGACTGACCCGGAGCCGTCCCGGAGGGAGTGCGGGCCCTCCGCCGGCCCTTGCGGAAGAAAAATACCTTCCCCCAGGTATGTTTCGCCTGGCGTGATGTGGCCGCTGCGACAGGCCGCACCCTCGGCCGGTTTCCTACCCGAGGGAATCTTCTTGCTGAAAGGACAGCTCCCATGGGGACCACCGTGACCGCCCAGGCGCCTCCCGCGCCGACGGCGGAGGGAATCGGCGGGCTCGGGCAGGCGGTGCTGCTGCTCGCCGCGGCGCTGACGACGGTCGACGCGTTCATCGTCAACGTGGCGCTGCCGTCCGTCCAGGAGTCCTTCGGGGTCTCCCCGTCCGCCTCGCAGTTCGTGGTCAGCTGCTACGGCATCAGCTATGCCGTGCTGCTGGTGCTGGGGGGCCGGCTCGGCGACCGCTACGGGCGGCGGCGGTTGCTCCAGGTCGGTGTCGCGGGGTTCACGCTGGCCTCGGCGGCGTGCGGGCTCGCGCCGGGCGTCGCCGCGCTGGTCGGCGCGCGGGTGGTGCAGGGGGCGGCGGCCGCGCTGCTGCTGCCGCAGGTGCTGTCGACGATCCAGGCCGCGCTGGCGGAGCCGGCCAGGACCAGGGCGGTCAGCCACTACGGCGCGGTGGGCGGCCTGTCGGCGGCGGTGGGGCAGCTGCTGGGCGGACTGTTCGTGTGGGCCGACCTCGCGGGGCTGGGCTGGCGGCCGATCTTCCTGGTCAACGTGCCGCTGGGCGTCCTCGCGATGATCGGCGTCCGCCGCTGGGTGCCGGAGACCAGGGCCCGGCAACGGCAGGGTGCGGACCTCGGCGGCACCGCCCTGTTCGCGGTGTCCGCGTCGGCGCTGCTGATCGCCCTCGGCGTCGGGCGCCAGTCGCACTGGCCGCTGTGGTGCTGGGCGCTGTTGGCGCTGGCCGCGGGCGCCGGCGGCCTGCTGTGGCGGTACGAGCGGCGAGTGGAGGACGGCGGCGCCGACCCGCTGATCTCGCCGGCGCTGCTGCGGCAGGCCGTGATGAGCCGGGGCCTGCTGGTGCTGGGGAGCGGCTTCCTGGCGTTCGGCGGCTTCCTCTTCGTCTTCGCCCTGGCGCTGCAGGGCGACAACGGCATGGGCGCCTTCGAGTCCGGCCTGTCGATGGCGCCGATGGCACTGGGCCAGTTCCTGGCGGCGGTCCGCACGCCCCGGCTGATCGGACGGATCGGCGCGCGGACGCTGCAAATCGGCGGCGCCGTCCAGGCGCTCGGGCTGCTGTGCCTGATCGGGCCCGCCCTGCTGTGGTGGCCCCACCTGCGCTTCTTCCACCTGGTGGCGGGCATGTTCCTGATCGGCGTGGGCAACGGCCTGTTCGTCCCCACCGTGTACCGCACCGTGCTGTCCTCGATCCCGTCCGAGCGGATCGGCGTCGGCAGCGGCATCGTCAGCACCGCCCAGCAGACCGCGCTCGCCCTGGGCGTGGCCCTGCTGGGCGGGGTGTTCGCGGCGGTCGGCGCCGCCGGCGGCGCCCGGGCCGGCTTCGTCGCGGTGGCCGCGGTCTTCCTCGCCGTCGCCGCACTGTTCGCCCTGCTCGGGAACCGCCTGCCCGGGAACCGCCTGCTCGGGAACCGCCTGCGCGGAAGCCGCCCGGGCGGGCCGTCCGGGGCGTAGCCACCCACCCCGGGGTCCGGGCCGCCCGTTCGCGGTGAAACCCTGACCGGGCAACACCACCGACACACAGGAACGAGGCAGGACAGTGCGACTCTCCGACGAACCCGGCGTGCTGGTCGAGGTGACGATCGCCGCTCCGCCGCAGCGAGTCTGGGAGCTGGTGGCGGACATCGCCACCTCCCCCCGGTTCAGCCCGGAGCTGCAGCGCACCGAGTGGCTGGAGGGCGCCGAGGCGCCCGCCGTCGGCGCCCACTTCGCGGGGCACAACGCCCGGCCGGACGGCTACCAGTGGCAGACCGTCAACCGGATCACCGAGTGCACCCCGAACGAGCGGTTCGCCTGGTCGGTGCTGCCCGGCACCGACACCGCCCAGGGCGACGCTTTCGCCCGCTGGCACTACGAGTTGACGCCCGAGGGCGACGGCACCCGGCTGCGCCACGGCATGCGGCTGGGCAACCTGCGCACCCCGCTGCACAAGGTCGTGGAGAGCAACCCGGAGCAGGAGGAGGCGATCGTCGGCGGCCGTTTCGCCAGCCTGCGCACCGGCATGGAGGCCGTCCTCCAGGGCATCGCGGACGACGCCACCCGCGCCTGACCACCCCTGACCGCCCCCTGGGCTCCGCTCAGGCCCCGCCGCCGGCGTCGGTCCGCGCCGGGCGGCCGGGGCCGTCCGCCGTCGTACCGGCACCGGCGCCGGTGTTGGCGCCGCACAGGGCGGTCACGGTGAGCTTCCACCAGGCGGCGTTGGCGGCGGCCGGGTCCGGGGCGTCGTAGAACGTGGTGCTCGCGGCGAACTGGCGGCTGCCGTCGGGGGAGGCCAGCATCATCGTGCTGTAGCCGGGGATGCCGCCGGCGTGGCCCCAGAACGGGCCGCACGGCGTGTCCAGGCGCTGGAGGCCGAGGCCGTAGGTGCGGCCCTCGCCGTGGGCGCTGGTCTCCTTCATCGCGGCGAGTTCGGCCGGGCCCAGCAGCCGTCCGCCGAGCAGCGCGTCGAGGAAGGCGGTCAGGTCGGCGGCGGTGGAGATGCCGCCGCCGGCGGAGCCCGCCATGGACGGGTTGAGCACCGTGACGTCGACCGGCCCGGCGGCCGACTTGACGTAGCCGTGGGCGTGCGGGCCCGGGACGAACGGGAAGTCGCCGGGCATCCAGGTGTTCCGGAGCCCGAGCGGGCGGATCACCCGGCGGGTGACCTCGTCGTTCCAGCGGTGGCCGGTGAGCTTCTCGACGATCATCCCGAGCAGGATGTAGTTGGTGTTGGAGTACTGCCAGTCCTGGCCGGGGGCGAAGGCCGGCGGGTAGCGGTTGGCGATGTCCACCAGGTCCCGCAGGCGGTAGGACGTGTAGCGGCCGCCGGCCAGCCAGGCGTCGGAGAAGTCGAAGGCCGGGTCCTGGGTGTAGTCGGCGACGCCGCTGGTGTGGTCGAGCAACTGCCGGACGGTGATCGCGTCGCTGTTCGGGACGACCCCCGGCAGCAGGGCCTCCAGGTGGTCGTCGAGGCCCAGCCGGTGCTCGCCGACGAGTTGGAGCAGTGTGGTGGCGACGAAGGTCTTGGTGGCGCTGCCGATCCGGAACGCGCCGCGCGGGTCGGCGGGTGCGCGGGTGGCGAGGTCGGCGACGCCGGTGGCGTTGCTCCAGGCCGGTCGGCCGGCCAGCCGGACGGCGCCGAGGGCGGAGGTCGAGTACCCGGGGCCGGTCATCCCGGCGAGGGCCGCGTCCACGGCCCGCCAGTCGGACCGCGGCGCGGCGGCGTCGTCGACGGCGGGCCGGGCCGCGGCGGCCGGGGCGAGCGCGGCGAGCAGGCCCGCGACGGCGACGGCCGCGACGGCGGCGCGCAGCACCGCGCCGCGCCCGACGCCCGGTGCGGTGCGGGCGCCCTTCGAGGTGGTCGGTTCGGCGGTCATGTCGGCCTCCCTGGTCCAAGGCGCGGCAAGACCAATCAGCTTGCCAGCAGCGGATTCTGACAGCCTGTCAGCAGTCTCGGAAGGCCTCGTCGGCCCGTGCGGCAAGCCGTCCCTGAACGGACCCGGAGCCGCACCGCGACCGATCCCGGGGAATGTCGGGGTGCGGCCGAACGGCGCGGCGGTTGACGCCCGCCCCGCCGCCGTGCTGCGCCGATCGGGTGGCGGGCCCGCACCGTTCGGCGCGCGGCCCCGGCGCGCGGGCTAGGTTCACACCCGTGACCGGCAACGACGCGGTCCTGGCGCTGATGGTGGCGACGGCGCTGGGCTTCGACTTCACCAACGGCTTTCACGACACCGGCAACGCGATGGCGACCTCGATCGTCACCGGGGCCCTGCCGCCCCGGGTCGCGGTGGCGATCTCGGCGGTGCTGAACCTGGTCGGGGCGTTCCTGTCGACGGCGGTCGCCGCGACCATCGCAGGCGGGCTGGTGGCCACCGGCGCGGTGACGCTGACCGTGGTCTGCGCCGGCCTGACCGGCAGCATCCTGTGGAACCTGGCCACCTGGTACCTCGGCGTCCCGTCCAGTTCCTCGCACGCGCTGATCGGCGGGGTGATCGGCGCGACCGTGGCGGCCGCCGGCTTCTCGGCCGTCAAGTGGCAGGGCCTGGTCTCCAAGGTGGTGGTGCCCGCGGCGCTGTCGCCGCTCGTCGCCGGCGCGGTCGCCGCCACCGGCACCGTCCTGGTGTACCGCCTCGCCCGGGGCGTCCCCGAGGGGCCGCGCGGGCGCGGATTCCGGTACGGGCAGGTCGGTTCGGCGTCGATGGTCTCGCTCGCGCACGGCACCAACGACGCGCAGAAGACGATGGGCGTCATCACCCTGGCCCTGATCGCCGACGGCGCCCTGCCGCCCGGGGCGAAGGCGCCGGACTGGGTGATCCTGTGCTGCGCGCTCGCCATCGCCCTCGGCACCTACGTCGGCGGCTGGCGGGTGATCCGGGCCCTGGGCAAGGGCCTGGTGGAGATCGAACCGCCGCAGGGCATGGCCGCCGAGTCGGCCTCGGCCGCCGTCATCCTCTGCTCCACCGACTTCGGCTACTCGCTGTCCACCACGCACGTCGCCACCGGGTCGATCCTCGGCTCCGGGATCGGCCGCAGCGGCGCCCGGGTCCGCTGGCAGCTCGCCCGCCGGATGGTCGCCGCCTGGGTGCTGACCCTGCCGGCCGCCGCGCTGGTCGGCGCGTCCGCCTACTGGGTCGCGGACGGCATCGGCGGGACGGCGGGCGTGGTGGTGGTCTTCGGGGTGCTGCTCCTGGCGTCGGCGGCCTTCTTCCTCGCCTCCCGCCACCCGGCCGTGACTCCGGAGAACGTCAACGCCGCGTGGACCGGCACGGTGGTGCCCGGGCCCGCCAGGAGAGACGACGAGGTCAGCCCGTGAACTCCTGGATCGACCTGGACGCGCTCTGGCGGATCGTCGTGGTCGGCCTGCTCACCGGCGCCGGCCTGCCCGCCCTGTTCGCGCTCGGCCTGCGCCTGCTCCACCCGGCGCCGCTCCCCGGCCGCCCGCCCGCCGAGCGCCCCGCCGCCGGGGTGCTCGGCCGCACCCTGGCCGGGCTGATCTTCGCCGTGGTGCTGGCCGCGATCGGCTGGGGCATCTCCGTCATCGTCAACCACCGCTGAGACCCAGGCGGTGACGGTGCTCCAGCTGACAGTTCGTCGGTGAAACAGGGGGCGCGCCCTTGCGATCGCACTCCTGAAAGGTGTTGACGTGTCCCCAGCAGTTGATGTTAACGTTTGGTACATCCGCAGGCGGGAGCTGTGGATAGCACACGGAAAGCAAGGCGGGGTGGGATCCGCAATCCTTGCCGGCCCGGCCGTTGTCGCACAGATGACCAATGAGTTAAGCGCAACCGAATCGACGCGTTCGTCGATTTCCGCTTCGGCGGGCCCACTTTTGTGGCCCGTTTGTGAAGATCGAGATGGCTCTGTCCCATCTTTCGGCAATTCATCGGATTACCCGTACGACAGGGACAAGCCAGCGCGATCGACGCGACTGGCTCGAAAGGGCTGCCATTGTACGCGAAGCGAGTGTCAACGACTCCGACCTGCCCGGCGAAAAGCCGTCGGCGAGAGTCGGGTTGGCCGATATGACCTCCCTCATCGACCTCTACGATCTGATCCTGCTGGACGTCGACGGCGTCCTGGTGCTCGGGCAGCAGCCCATCCCGGGCGCGGCGGAGACCATCGCGGCCATCCGCGCCAAGGGTGTGCCGCTGCGTTTCACCACCAACAGCCCCCGCCGCCGCCCCGACCAGGCGGCGGAGATGCTGCGCAACGCCGGCATCGGAGCCACCGCCGACGAGGTGGTGACCCCCACCGCCATCGCCGCGGCCACCCTGGCCCGGCGCCTGCCGGCCGGCGCGGCGGTCCTCGTCCTCGGCCCGGACGCGTTGCGCGACGCGGTGGCGGCCGCCGGGCTCAAGCCCGTCGACTCCGCCGACGACCGGCCGCAGGCCGTGGTGCAGGGCTTCGACCCCGGCATCGGCTGGCCCGGCCTCGCGGAAGCCGCCCTGACCCTGCAACGTGCGCAAACGCTGTGGGTGGCAACCAACTTGGAGGAGAGCTGGCCCGCCGAGCGCGGCCTGGTCCCCGGCAACGGCGCCCTCATCGCCGCGCTCACGGCCGCCACCGGCCGCACGCCGGACCTGTCCGTCGGCAAGCCCGAACCGACCCTGTTCCTGCAACAGGCCGAAGCCCACGGCGCCCGCCGACCGCTGGTGGTGGGCGACCGGCTGGACACCGACATCGCCGGCGGGCAACGGGCCGGCTTCGACACGCTGCTGGTGCTGACCGGCGTCACCACCCCCGACATGCTGGCCGGCTCCGACGTCCGACCCACCCACGTCGGCCGGAGCATCACCCACCTGCTCGCCGAACCCGCGACCCCCACCGACGCGACGAGGCACTGAGCACCCCGAGAGAACGGCGAATACCCCATGTCATCGTCGAGTTTCCCGAGTTCCGCGCCCACGAGCACCGTGCTGGTCATCGGCATGGGCGACATGGGAGCACGGCTGGCGTACCGCCTGGCGGAGGGCGGCCGGGTACGGCGCCTGGTGCTGGCCGGACGGTCCGCCGAGACGGTCGCGGCCGTCGCCGGCACCGCCGCCAGCATCTCCGACTGCCTGGTCGAACCCGTCACGCTCGACGCGACCCGGCCGGACGACATCGCCGAACTGCTCACCCGCACCCGCCCCGACCTGGTGGTGCAGTGCGCGGCCGTGCGCGGCCCCTGGGCGCTGGCCGGACGGGAGGACGCCGCGGCGTCGGCCGTCCTCGGCGGCGGCCTCGCGCTCCAACTGCCCTACCAGCTACCGGCGGTGCTGGCCGTCATGCGGGCCACCCGGCAGGCCGGCTGGACCGGGCCGGTGGCGAACCTCTCCTTCCCCGACGTCACCGGACCGGTCCTGGCCGGCCTCGGACTGGCGCCGACGCTCGGCCTCGGCAACGCCGCGATGATCGACCTCCGCTGCCGCGCCGCGCTGCGCGCCGCCCGGCCCGACGCCGAGGCGCCGCGCATCCGCGTCGTCGGCCACCACTCCCAACTGCTCGACGTCATGCTGTCCCGCGAACCGGCCGACCCCGCCGACCGCTGCATGGTCTTCCTGGGCGAGGACGGCCGGCGCGCCGACGAGCTCGCCTACCAGGCGCCGCCGATCCCGCGCTCCCGGCGCTACAACGAGGTCACGGCGGCCGCCGTGATCCCCGCGCTGCACGCCCTGCTCCCCGGCGCGGCGCCGCTGCGCTGCTCGACCGCCGCCCCCGGAGGACTCCCGGGCGGCTATCCCGTGCGGATCGAGCAGGGCGCGGTCACCCTCGACCTGCCGCCCGGGACCGACCGGGCCGCAGCGATCGCGTTCAACGAGAAGCACGCGCGCGGCGACGGTGTGGAGCGCATCGACGACGACGGCACCGTCCATTTCAGCGAGCAGGCCCGGAAATCGGTCGCCGATATCGATCCCGGCCTCGCCGAGCCGCTTCCGGTCGCCGAACTGGAGCAACGGGCCGCGCGCCTCGACGCCCTGCTCGCGTAATTCAGTGTTGGCACTTGGACAACGACAAGGAATCACCATGCCGAATGAGGGCGCCGACCTGACCACGCTCCACTACGTGGTGGTCAATGACGAGGAGCAGTACAGCGTGTGGCCCGAGGGCAGGGAAATCCCCGTGGGCTGGCGGATCGTCCGGGAAGCCGCCCCCGAAGCCGACTGTCTCGCGTATGTCGAAGAGGTGTGGACCGATATGCGCCCGCTGAGCATTCGCGGCCGGGCCGCCGGTCAAACGGGCTGATCGAGTTCCACCGTTCCGACATCCGTAACGAATTCCGGCAGGAGCGAACTTGAGTACCATGGGGGATTCCTCCCGCAACGAGCCGATTCAGGCTCCGGTGGACCGCACTTGTCTCCACGAGCTGTTCGAAGCCCAGGTGGACCGCACCCCCGAGAGCACCGCGCTGGTGCTCGGCGAGCGGGCCTGGACCTACCGGGAACTCGACGAGCAGGCCAACCGGATCGCCCGGGGCCTGCTGGCCGCGGGCGTCCGGCCGGGGCACGTCGTCGCACTGCACACCCGCCGCTCGTTCTCGACGATCGCCGGACTGCTCGGCGTGCTGAAGGCCGGCGCCGGCTACCTGCCCGTCGACCCGGCGCTGCCCGCCGCCCGCATCGCCTACATGCTGGAGGACTCCGGCGCCACGGTCCTGCTCGCCGACCGCGCCACCTCCCCGGCGGGCGGCCGCCTGGACACCCTCGTCCTGGACGACCCGGAGGCCTGGGCCGCCCACCCCGGCAGCCGCCCGGCCGTCGCGGTCGAACCCGGCGACCTCGCCTACCTGATCTACACCTCCGGCTCCACCGGGCAGCCCAAGGCCGTGATGGTCCCGCACCGCGCGATCGTCAACCACACCCGGTGGGCCGTCGCGGACCTCTGGCAGGGCAAGCCGCTGAGGTTCCTGCACCGCATGTCGCTCAGCTTCGACGCCTCGAACCTGGAACTCTGCGCGCCGCTGACCTCCGGCGGCACCGTCGTGCTCACCCCGAGCCAGACCGGCATCGACATGGACGAGCTGCGGGAGCTGGTCACCGGCGGGCGGATCGACGTGCTCGGCGTGACGCCGGCCGTGCTGCGCGAGATCCTCGCCGTGCGCGCCCTGGAGGGGACGGGCCTGCCGTGGCTGATGTGCGGCGGCGAGGCGCTCGACCCCGAACTGGTCGCCGAGTGCGCGGCGCAGGTCCCCGGTGTCGAGGTGATCAACTTCTACGGACCGACCGAGACCTGCGTCAACTCGACCTGGTTCCCCGCCGCCGGCTCCCACCCGGGGCCGGGCCCGGTGCCGATCGGCTCGCCGATCCGCGGCACCACCGTGCACGTGGTGGACGAGGCGCTGAACCCCGTCCCCGACGGCGAGGCCGGCGAGCTGCTGATCGGCGGCGCCGGAGTCACCCTCGGCTACCTCGGCCGGCCGGGCCTGACGGCGCAGCGCTTCGTCCCCGACCCGTTCGGCCCGCCGGGCGCCCGGCTCTACCGCACCGGCGACCTGGTCCGCCGGGGAGCGGCGGGAGCGCTGGAGTTCCTCGGCCGGATCGACCACCAGGTCAAGCTGCGCGGCTTCCGCATCGAACTCGGCGAGGTCGAGGCGGCCCTCGCCGGGCTCGCGGGCGTCACGGACGCCGTGGTCACCGCCGTGGCCCACCCGGGCGACGGGACCAGGCTGGTCGGCTACGTCACCGGAGGCGCGGACCCCAGGGCGCTGCGCGAGCAGCTGGGCACCCGGCTGCCCGACTACATGGTGCCGTCCGTGATCGTCGGCCTGGACCGGCTCCCGCTGACCTCGAACGGCAAGGTCGACCGCGCCGCGCTGCCCGCGCCGGACCTCGCCGGATCCGGCGACGGCCACGTCGGCCCGCGCGACGCGGTCGAGCAGCTGCTCACCGAACTGGCCGCCGACGTCCTGGGCGTGGACGCCGCCCGGGTCGGCGTCCACGACGACTTCTTCGAGCTCGGCGGGCACTCGCTGCTGGTCAGCCGCCTGATCGCGCGGGCCAGGGGAGTGCTGGCCGGGGCGCTGACGCCCCGGGACGTGTTCGAGGACCGGACCGTCGCCGCGCTGGCCGCCCGGATGCGGCAGGCCCGGCCCGCGGCCCCGCCGGAGCCGATCCGGCCCGCCGAGGGCGAGGAGCGCGCCCTGCTGTCGCCCGCCCAGGAGCGGCTGTGGTTCCTGGAGCAGCTGCGACCGGGCACCACCACCTACACCACCGCCGTGGAGTACCGCCTGCGGGGCGCACTGGATGCGCCGGCGCTGCGGGCCGCCCTGAACGACGTGGTCGAGCGCCACGACGCGCTGCGGACGGTCTTCCCCGCCGGCGGCGAACGGCCGCGGCAGCTCGTGCTGGAGCGGATCGACCTCCCGTGGGAGTTCCACGACCTCCGGCAGTCGGACGCGGCCGCCGTACGGTCCCTGGTGGACGACTTCGTCCGCGAACCCTTCGACCTGACCACCGGCCCGCTGATCCGGGCGCGGCTGGTGGCCGTCGGCGACCAGGAGCACCTGCTGCTGCTGACGGTGCATCACATCGCCTTCGACGGCTGGTCGTTCAACGTGCTGACCCGCGAACTCTCGCACTGCTACCGGGCCAGGGCTCGGCGGACCGCGCCGGACCTGCCGGCGATGACGCTGCAGTACGCCGACTTCGCGGCCTGGCAGCGGAATTGGCTCTCCGGCGGACCGGCCGCCGAGCAACTCGCCTACTGGCAGGGCCGCCTGGCGGACGCGCCCGCCGCGCTGAACCTGCCGCTGGACCGGCCCCGTCCGGCCGTCCAGTCGCACCGGGGGGCGTTCGAGCCGGTGCTGATCCCGACCGACCTGGTGGAGCGGCTGCGCGACCTCGGCCGGCGCGAGGGCACCACGCTGTTCATGACCCTGCTCGCCGGGTTCAAGCTCCTGCTCGCCCGGCACAGCGGCGTCGCGGACATCGTCGTGGGCACCCCCGTCGCCAACCGCGACCGGGTCGAGCTGGAGAACCTGATCGGGTTCCTCGTCAACACCCTGGCGCTGCGCACCGACCTGGCGGGCGACCCCACCGTCTCCGAGCTGCTGGGCCGGGTCCGGGAGACCTGCCTCGGCGCGTACGCCCACCAGGACGTGCCGTTCGAGCAGGTCGTGGAGGCCCTCCAGCCCTCGCGCGACCTCAGCAGGTCGCCGGTGGTCCAGGTGATGTTCGGGTTCGACGTCGCGGGGGAGCGGGTCGGGTCGCTGCACGAGGTGGGCCTGGACTTCACCAGGCTGGAGAACGGCTTCGCCGTGTGCGACGTCATCCTCGACCTGGTGGACGACCCCCGCGGGGTGATCGGCGGCTTCACGTACGCGACGGACCTCTTCGACGCGGAGACCGTCCGCCGGATGGCCGGCCACTACCTGACGATCCTCGACTCGATGACGCGGCACGACCCGGCGGCCCTGCGGACCTCGCGGGTGCGGCTGCTGGGGGCCGCCGAGCGGGCCGAGCTCGTCGCGGCCGGAACGGCGCCGGAGACGACCTGGCCCGAGCACGTCGGCCTGCACGAGCAGTTCGAGGCGCAGGTGGACCGGACCCCGGACGCCGTCGCGGTCCGCTACGCCGAGCAGGCCTGGACGTACCGTCAACTCGACGAGCGGGCCAACCGGATCGCCTGGCGGCTGCGCGCGCGGGGCATCGGCCCCGAGCACGTGGTGGCGCTGTGCGCCCAGCGCTCGCCGCACCTGGCCGCCGGGGTGCTCGGCATCCTCAAGGCGGGCGCCGCCTACCTGCCGATCGACCCCGCGCTGCCGCAGGCCCGCATCCACTACATGCTGGAGGACGCGGCCAGCACCACGGTGCTGACCGACCGGGAGACCCTCGGCCAGGTCGAGGGCCGCGGACAGGTGCTGCTGCTCGACGACGAGGACACCTGGAGTGCCGAGCCGTCGCACCGCCCGGCCGTCACCGTGCGCCACGACGACCTGGCCTACCTGATCTACACCTCCGGCTCCACCGGCCTGCCCAAGGCCGTGACGATGAGCCACCGCGGAATTCACTGGCTGGCCGTCTCGCTGGCGGAGGAAATCATCGGCGACGGGCCGGCGCCGAAGTCGGTCGCGCTCAATTCGCCGATTTTCTTCGACGGTCACGTCATTCAGTTCTCATGGATGGCCGACGGCGCTACCATGGTGATCGTTCCGGAGAATGTCAGGCGCGATCCGCGGCTGCTCGTCGATCTCCTGGTCCGCCACGAGATCGACCTCATGGACTGCACGCCGTCCCAATTGGAAATGGCGACGGGTCTCGGCGTGCTGTACGAGATTCCGACCGGAACGCGGATGCTCGTCATCGGGGAGGCCGTCAGCGAGAAGCTGTGGCGCACCCTGGGCGAGGGCCCCTGGCAGTCGTACAACCTGTACGGCCCGACGGAGACCCACGCCGCCACGATGACGGTTGTCGAGCCGGGCGAGCCGCTGAGCATCGGTGTCCCGATGCGGGGCTACGACGCCTTCGTGATCGACGACACCGGCGAGCTCGTCCCCCGGGGCGTGGCCGGCGAACTGGTCATCGGCGGCGGCCGGATGGCGCGCGGCTACCACAACCGGGCGGCCCTGACGGCCCAGCGCTTCGTGCCGGACTCGTTCACCGGCCGGGCCGGCCGCCGGCTGTACCGGACCGGCGACATCGTGCGGGCGACCCCGGCGGGCGCCCTGGAGTTCATCGGACGCCGCGACAACCAGGTCAAGGTCCGGGGCTACCGGATCGAGCTCGGCGAGATCGAGGCGGCGATCCTGCGCGAGCCGGGCGTCACCGCCTCCGCGGTGATGCTGCGGGACGGCGCCGCCGGCGACAAGCGCATCGTCGCGTACTTCACGGCCCCGCCGACGGTGACGGAGGCGCAGGTCCTGCGGTCGCTGGAGAGCCGGCTGCCGGAGTACATGGTGCCGTCGGCGCTGCTCAGGCTCGACAGCTTCCCGATGACCAGGAACGGCAAGGTGGACCGGGCCGCGATGCCGGAGGCGACGCCCGTCGACGCCGGCGCCGCGGACGCCACGCCCCCGGGCGACGCCACCGAGGACCTGCTGACCGGCCTGTGGTCGGAGCTGCTGGGCGACCGCGGCCTGGGCGTCCACAGCCACTTCTTCAAGAGCGGCGGCTACTCGCTGCTCGCGATCCAGCTGATCGCCCGGATCAACAAGGCGTTCGAGGTCGATCTGCCCCTCCAGGTGCTTTTCCAGAACCCGACGCCGCACGACATGGCGAGGGAACTGCGCAAATCGGCCCGATAGCCGCCGCGAATCATCGCGATCGCGCCCCCGCCTGCCCACGGGCCGGTAAGTGCGTGGACGAATCGAAATTCATGAACAAAAGAACTGCCGACTGGCCGTAGACACCCTTAGGATGTGAGACGAAGTGGCGTTGAACTTTGTTCTGATGCTGACCGAGCAGGACATCACCATCCCGGACGC
This sequence comes from Kitasatospora sp. NPDC004531, assembly GCF_053602195.1. Lineage (NCBI taxonomy): Bacteria > Bacillati > Actinomycetota > Actinomycetes > Kitasatosporales > Streptomycetaceae > Kitasatospora > Kitasatospora sp. NPDC004531. The sequence goes on from NZ_JBSGDD010000004.1 coordinate 86,510, forward strand.
GGTCGACGTGTACCAGAAGCTCGCCGTCGACGAGCTCCGCCTCATCGCGTTCAAGGACGTGGGCACCGACCCGATCATGGCCAAGGACCTCACCGAGGCCGCGCACGCGGACGGCCGCTCCGTCCTGCTGGAGCTCGCCGACACGAGCGACGCCGGCCAGGAGCGCGGCTACCAGCTGGCGCTGGACCTCGGCGTCGACCGGGTGGTCGGCACCTGGCGGCCCAGCGCGGCGCAGGAGTTCGCGCAGAGCGGCAAGCCCGAGTACTGGCCGTTCGTCGGATCCATGTCCGGCAGCCCGCTGGAGCTGGCCAGCACGCCCGACGAACTGGCCGCCCAGGCCGAGCAGCTGAACGCCACCGCCGGCGTGGCCGGCCTGGTCCTGATGCCCTACCGGCAGAAGTCCTACGACCCGGCGCTGCTGATGCAGCGCACCGCGGCCGCGGGGCCCGCCCCGCTGCTCATCGCGGGCGGCGTCCGCGGCGCGGAGCAGATCACCTCCATCGCCGCCGCCGGGGCCTGGGGCTTCACCATGGGCGGCGCCGCGCTCGCCGACCGGCACGACGACCCGGCGTCGGTGACCAAGCGCGTCGCCGAGATCCTGCGCATTTCCTGACAAGCGTCCGACGCATCCTCAATGTTCCCCCTCCTGCGGCCACTTGGGCGCCGACGTGCCCCCGGGGCCGCAGGACGGGGAGCGCTGACCTGACGACCGAGGGATCGAGAGAATGCAACTCATCTGCAACACCTGCTCCGCGGAGCCCGGCGCCGGCATCGTGGACGGCCCCAACGAGTGGCAGTGCACCCGCTGCGGCGAAGAACTGACGCCGTCGCTCCCCGACGTCCGCAGCTGGGCCGACGCGGTCACCGACACCCCGGGTGTCGGCCGCTACGCCGCGCTCCTGCCGGTGTCCGACCCCGACACCCTGCGCAGCAACGAGAAGGCGCTGGTCCCGGTGGACGCCCCGCGACTGGCCGAGGCGCTCGGCGTCGCGTCCGTCCGGCTGCTGCCGCAGACCCTGAACGACACCGGCACCTTCAAGGACAACGAGGGCGTGCTGCTGGCCGCCAAGTGCCTGGAGTGGGGCCTGACGTCGGTCACCATGCACAGCTCCGGGAACACCGCGCGGTCGTACCAGTACCACATGGACCGCCTGGGCATCACCTGCACGGCGTTCGCCCCGCAGGCCTCCGCCTACAAGTGCCCGACCGCGCTGATCGGCGACTCGCGCGTGGTGGCGGTGCCGGGCAACATGGCCGACGCCGCCGACGCGGCCATCGCGTTCGGCAAGGAGAGCGGCGCGCTGCGGCTGACGCCCAGCCAGTGGAAGATCGAGGGCAAGGCCCCGCTGGGGCTGGCGATCGCGGAGCGCGCCGCCGACGCCACGATCATCGCGGTGACCATCGCCAGCGGCTACGGCCCGCTCGGCATCGAGCGCGGCATCCGGCGCGCCCACGAGGCCGGCCTGCCGTCGGTCGGCGACCACACCTACCACCTGTTCCAGGCCGCCGACGCCGGCCTGCTCGGCGAGGCGCTGCGCGAGGGCCGCGACTCGATCGACCTGAACGACATGGTGCCGCCGGAGAAGGCCTTCGAGCCCACCCTCCAGTCGACCAACCCGAACCGGACGCTGCCGCTGGTGCGCGAGCTGGTGGCGGAGACCGGCGCGCAGATCGACTCCGTGGACCCGGCGCGGGTGGAGGCGGAGGCACAGCTGCTGATCGACGCCTGCGCGGAGCTGGACATCCCGGTGGACTACGAGTCGGAGAAGTCCGCCTTCATCTGCTGGGGCGGGCTGCGGCAGGCCGCGGACGCCGGCAAGTTCGCGCCCACCGACCGGATCGTCATGATCGTCAGCGGATCGGCGCCGCACAGCCTGCTGCCGTAGTTCCGGCGGCTCGTGGGCCAGGTCTCCCGGCGGCAGCACGGTGTCACATCCCATTCGAAAAGGCAGTGCAACGGGAATGAACACAGAAACCGTACCTCTCCATGAATGGTTCGCCGCCTCGGCGAGGCAATTCCCGGACCGGCCCGCGCTGGAAATCGCGGACCGGGTGGTCGGCTACGCGGAACTCGAGCGCATGGCCGAGGAAATCGCCGTCCGCATGCTCGCGGCCGACGACGGCGCCGTGCCGCGGCGGGTCGGCCTGCTGGCGGCGGCCACGGTGTCCGCGTACGCCGGGTACCTCGCCGTCCTGCGGCTGGGCGCCGCGGTGGTGCCGCTCAACCCGTCGTTCCCCGCCGCCCGCAACGCCGCGATCGCCCGGGCCGCCGCGCTGGACCTGGTCCTGGCCGACCAGGAACGGCTCGGCGACGGGCTGCCCGTCCGGGTGCTCGCCCTGGACTCCGGCGCGCCCGCGGCGGGCGAGCTGCCGGAGGCCGCCGCCGCGCCGGAAGACCTGGCCTACATCCTGTTCACCTCGGGCTCCAGCGGCGAGCCCAAGGGGGTGCCCGTCCAGCACCGCAACATCTCGGCGTACCTGCGCCACGCCGTCGCGCACTACGAACTCGGGCCCGGCTGCCGGGTGCTGCAACCGTTCGAGCTGACCTTCGACCTGTCGGTGCTGGCGACGTTCGCCGCGCTCGGCTCCGGCGCCACCGTGGTGGTCCCCGGCCGCAACGACCTGCTCGCGGCGGCCCGGTTCGCGCAGCGCCGCGAACTCACCCACTGGTTCTCGGTGCCCTCGGTGATCTCCCTGACCCAGCGGGTGCAACCCCTGCGGCCCGGGTCGATGCCCACCCTGCGGCGCAGCATGTTCGCCGGCGAACCCCTCACCCTCCAGCAGGCCGAGGCCTGGCACACGGCAGCGCCGAACGGGGTGGTGGAGAACGCCTACGGGCCGACCGAACTCACCATCATCTGCACCGAGTACACGCTGCCCGAGCAGGTCGCGCAGTGGCCGCGCACCCCGAACGGCACCGTGCCCATCGGATTCGGCCTCGACTCGCTGGAGTGCGTCGTCCTCGACGAGGACGGCAAGCAGGCCGAGGAGGGCGAGCTGTGCGTCCGGGGCCCGCAGCGCTTCGCCGGCTACCTCGACCCGGCGAACAACGAGGGACGGTTCCTGAGCTGGGACGGCGGCGCGGCGACGCCCTACGACCCGGCGACGCCGCTCACCGACCGGCACTGGTACCGCACCGGCGACCGGGTCCGCACCACCGCGGACGGCTACCTCTACTGCGAACGCCTGGACCACCAGGTGAAGGTGCGCGGCTACCGCATCGAACTCGGCGAGATCGAAGCCGTGCTGCGCGAGCAGCCCGGCGTGCAGGACGCCGTCGTGGTCGCCCGGGCGGCGACCGGCGGCGACGCAGTACTGGCCGCGGCCTTCACCGGCCCGGCCGGCAACACCGAAGATCTGCTCCGGATCCTCCGGGAAAGACTTCCTTCCTACATGGTTCCCGCCTCGCTGACGGCATTCGACGAATTTCCGCTCAATGGCAACGGAAAGATCGACCGGCGGCGATTGGCCGAGGAACTGTCGAAATGATCGTCCCGGCTGGAAGATTCGAATCGGAAAGGGGACACCCTGATGTCTGAGGGAAACCACTCGTACGACGTCGTGGTGGTCGGCAACGGCGCGTTGGGGCTCTCGCTCGGCCTGGAACTCGCCCGGCGCGACGTGCGGGTGGCCGTGCTCGGCCAGCCGCACCGCCCGGGCGCCGCGTCCGCGGCCGCCGGCGCGATGCTCGGCACCTTCGGCGAGGTGACGGCCGATCACCTGAACAGCGACCACGGCCGGCTCAAGCTCGACTGGGCCTACCAGGCGGCCAAGCTGTGGCCCGAGTGGCTGGAGCAGCTGCACCTCGACCCGACCGACGGCGACCTGCTGACGGCCAAGGGCACCGTCGTCATGCTGAACACCGTCGGCGTGCCCGACATCGACACCCGCAACTACCGGGCCATCCGCGACGCGCTCGTCTCCTACGGCGAGAAGTTCGAGGACCTGGACGCCGAGCAGATCGACTGGCTGGACGCCGAGCCCACGGCCCGCCCGCTGCAGGCGATGTACCTGCCCAACGAGCACGCGGTGAACGCCGGCGAGCTGCTGCTGCGCCTGGAGAAGGCCTACCTGGCGGCCGGCGGCATGCTGATCGCGGAGCGCGCGGTGCGGGTCGACCACGCCAAGGGCCGGGTGCGCGGGATCGAGCTGGAGTCGGGCACCGTGCTGCGCACCGACAAGACCGTGCTGGCGGCCGGCGCCTACTCCCAGGAGATCCTGGACACCGTGCCCGACCAGGCCGTCCAGATCCCCCGGCTGATCAGCGGCTACGGCGTCTCCGCCCTGGTGGACACCGCGGACGGCACCAGCCCGACCACCGTGATCCGCACCCCCAACCGCGCCTTCGCGTGCGGCCTGCACGTCGTCCCCCGCCCCGGCGGCCAGGTCTACGTCGGCGCGACGAACATCGTCTCGGTCGACCCGCGGGAGACCGCGCTCATCTCGGACGCGCTGTTCCTGCTCAACTGCGCCGTCCGCCAGGTGCGCAAGGACCTGGCCGACAGCGGCGTGCGCAAGATCCAGGTCGGCAACCGGCCGGTGTCGCTGGACGGGATGCCGCTGCTCGGCGAGACCGGCCTGGACGGCCTGTGGATGATGACCGGCACCTACCGGGACGGCCTGACGCTCTCCCCGCTGCTGGCCCGCGAGATGGCCGGGCTGCTGCTCGGCCAGGAGGCCTCCATCGACCTGGAGCCGTTCCGGCCGGTCCGGCCGCCGATCCAGCCGGCCACCCGCGAGGAGGTGGTGGAAGCCACCGTCACGCACATGCTGGCGACCGGCTACGAGGCCGACTGGACCGTCCCGATCTACTGGCCGGCCACCATGGAGCACTACCTGCGGGTCGCGTACACGGAGCGGGCGAACGAGCTCGACCCGACCTTCACGCCGCCGCCGGAGCTGCTCGCGGCCTCGCGCCTGAACCCGGCGCTCACCCAGGGCCTGCTCGACTACTACGCGGCCAGCCGCGGCGAGTCGACCGCCTCCGCCTCCGCCGGCCTGTCGGCCGAGGAGCTCGCCCGGGAGGTGGTCGGGACGCTGACCGCCAACGGCGTGCCGCGCCCGCAGAAGGACGCCGACGAACTGCTCGCCCACGTCCTCGGCGCGTACGAGCCCCAGGACCGGGTCTCCGAGGAGGCCGCCCGCGAGGTGCGCGCCCTGGCGGCCAAGCGGGCCGAGCTGATCCCGGTCGGCCACCTCACCGGCCGCGCCCGGCTGGGCGGCGTCACGGTCTCGGTCAACGAGGGCGTGTTCGTGCCGCTGCCCCCCACCGAGTCCCTGCTGGCCTGGGGCCTGTCCGCGATATCCGGGATCGAGAACCCGGTGGTGGTCGACCTCTGCACCGGCTCCGGCGCGGTCGCGCTGGCCGTGGCCCACGCCCGCCCCGACGCCCAGGTGCACGCGGTCGACCTGGACGAGGCGGCGCTGGAGTGCGCGCGCCGCAACGCGGCGGCGCAGGCGGCGGCGGGCGACACCCCGATCACCGTCCACGCGGCCGACGTCACCGCCGAGGACCTGCTGGCCTCCCTGCGCGGCAAGGTCGACCTGGTGCTCGCCAACCCCCCGTACGTTCCGGAGGGCACCGAGATCTCGCCGGAGTTCGCCGTCCACCACCCGGCCCGGGCGATCTTCTCCGGCGCCGACGGCTTCGACGTGATCCGCCACGTGATCTCCGGCGCCGGCAAGCTGCTGCGCCCGGGCGGCGCCCTGGGCATCGAGCACGACGACCCGCAGACCGGGGACGTCACGGCCCTGCTGGCCGAGTCCGGCCTGTTCAGCGACGGCGAGGGCCACCGCGACCAGGAGGACCGTCCCCGCTACACCACCTCCTTCCGAAAGTGACTGCCATGGCCGCAACGGAAAGTGACGGCACGGACGGCCTGACCCGCATGCGCGCCGAACTCGACGGCATCGACGTGCGGCTGCTGGAGACCGTCCGGGACCGCATCGAGTGCTGCGTGCGGATCGCGCACCACAAGCGCGAGCACGCGGTGCCGATGATGCAGCCGCACCGCATCGACGCGGTGCAGCGCCGGGCCGCGGACTTCGGCGCCGTGAACGGCGTCAGCCAGGACTTCCTGGCCCGCCTGTACGACCTGATCATCGAGGAGACCTGCCGGGTGGAGACCCTGGTGATCGACGGCGGGGAGGCCATCGCGGGGGGCCGGCCATGAGCAGTCCGGTCCGCACGCTCCTCGTCGACAACTACGACTCCTTCACCTACAACCTCTACCAGCTGCTCGGCGAGGTGAACGGGCAGCCGCCCACCGTGCTGCGCAACGACGTGGACTGGTCGGCCGTCCGCCCCCGGGACTACGACAACATCGTGATCTCGCCGGGCCCCGGACACCCCGGCCGGCAGCGGGACTTCGGCGTCAGCGCCGCCGCGATCCTGGACTCCCGGCTGCCGGTGCTCGGCATCTGCCTGGGACACCAGGGCATGGCGGAACTGTTCGGCGGATCCGTCCAGCACGCGCCCGAGCCGATGCACGGACGCATCTCCGGCATCCACCACACCGGCGACGAGCTCTTCGCCGGGCTCCCGTCCCCGTTCTCCGCGGTCCGCTACCACTCGCTGGCCGTCACCGAACTGCCCGACGAGCTGATCCGCACCGCCTGGACGGAGGACGGCGTCCTGATGGGGCTGCGGCACCGCTCCAAGCCGATCTGGGGCGTGCAGTTCCACCCGGAGTCCATCTCCAGCGAGTACGGCCGCGAACTGCTCAGGAACTTCAAGGCGCTCACCCTGCGGCACCGCGACCGGGCGCGCGTCACCGAGCCGGCGGCCGGCCGGCCGCTGCACGTGCGCCGCCTGCCCAGCTACCCCGACACCGCGACCGCGCACGCCGAACTCGTCGCCGGGAAGCGGTGCGGGTTCTGGCTGGACAGCAGCTCGCACGCCGACGGGAACTCCCGGTTCTCCGTGCTGGGCGACGGCACCGGCCCGCTCGCCGAGTACGTGACCTACCGGGTGGCCACCCGCACCGTGCGGGTGGAGACGGCCGACGGCGTGGTCGACCACCCCGGCCAGGGCATCTTCGAGTACCTGGACGCGCAGCTGCGCGCCCGGGCGCTGCCGGCCGCCGACGACCTCCCGTTCGACTTCAACCTCGGCTACGTCGGGTACCTGGGCTACGAGTTGAAGGCCGAGGTCGGGGCGTCCGCCGAGCACACCTCGCCGACGCCCGACGCCGCCCTGCTGTTCGCCGACCGGGCGGTGGTGGTGGACCACGCCGAGCAGTGCACCTACCTGCTGGCGCTGGGCACCGCCCCCAACGACCCGGACGCCGTGAAGTGGCTCGACGAGACCGCGCACCGCCTGGAGCTGCTGCCCGCGGCCCGGGCCGGCGAGCGGCGCCCGCCGGTCACCGCCGAGGCGCTGGTGGACACCTTCGCCGCGCGGCACGACCGCGAGCAGTACCTGGCGCGGATCCACGAGTGCCTGGAGGAGATCAAGAACGGCGAGTCGTACGAGATCTGCCTCACCAACATGTTCACCGCCGACGCCGTCCCCGACCCGTCGCTGACCTACCGGCTGTTCCGGGAGATCAGTCCCGTCCCGTACGGGGCGCTGTTCGAGTTCCCGGACGTCGCGGTGCTCAGCGCCTCGCCGGAACGATTCCTCGCCATCGGCGCGGACGGCGTCGCGGAGAGCAAGCCGATCAAGGGCACCCGGCCGCGCGGCGCCACGCCCGAGCAGGACCGGGCGCTGCGCGAGGACCTGCTGGACAACGAGAAGGACCGCGCCGAGAACCTGATGATCGTCGACCTGCTGCGCAACGACCTGAACACCGTCTGCGAGGTGGGCTCCGTCCACGTGCCGAAGCTGTTCGACGTCGAGACGTACGCGCCGGTGCACCAGCTGGTGAGCACCGTCCGGGGCCGACTGCGGCCCGGGGTCTCGGCGGTGGAGTGCGTGCGGGCCTGCTTCCCCGGCGGCTCCATGACCGGCGCGCCGAAACTCCGCACCATGGAGATCATCGACCGGCTGGAGGGCGGAGCGCGCGGGGTGTACTCGGGCTCGCTCGGCTGGTTCTCGCTGAACGGCGCCGCGGACCTCAGCATCGTCATCCGCACCATCGTCTCCACGCCCGAGCAGGCTTCGTTCGGCGTCGGCGGCGCGGTGATCAGCCTCTCCGACCCCGTCGGGGAGTACGAGGAGACCCTGGTGAAGTCCCGCGCGATGGCGCTGGCGCTCACCGGCGCGGCCGCGCCGATCGAGGAGGACGAGGCCCCGCATGACCAGTCCTGACACCGCGGCGGCGCCCGGAGGGATCCGGCGCGCCGTCGTGGCCGGCGGCTCCGGCGCGGTCGGCCGGATGTTCACCGAGCTGCTCGCCGGAGCGGGCGTCGAGGTGTGCGTGGTGGATCCCTGTCCGCCCGGGGCGGCGCCGCCGGGCGTCCGCTTCCTCGAAGGCGACATCCGGGCGCCCGGCGGGGCCGTGGCCGCCGAAGTGGCGGGCGCGGACCTGGTGCTGCTCGCCGTGCCGGAGCCGGTCGCCCTCGACGCGGTGCCGGCGGTGACCGGGCTGCTCCCCGAGCGGGCGCTGCTGGCCGACACGCTGTCCGTGAAGACGCGCATGGCATCGGCCGTGCGCGGCTTCCCGGACCGCCAGGCCGTGTCGCTCAACCCGATGTTCGCGCCGGCGCTGGGCATGCGCGGGCGTCCGGTGATTTCCGTGACGCTGCGTCAAGGCCCGCTGGTGGAAAGCCTGTTGGGCATGGTCGAGGCGTTCGGCGGTAGAGTCGTGCGTATGGATGCCGTGCGTCACGACCGATTGGCCGCCGTGTCGCAGGCACTGACGCACGCGACTGTACTGGCGTTCGGCCACGCGCTGCACGCCCTCGACGCGGACATCGACGACCTGATCGCCGTCGCGCCTCCGCCGCACGCCACCCTGCTGGCCGTGTTGGCGCGGATCGCCTCCGGAGCCCCCGAAGTGTACTGGGACGTCCAGGCCGGGAACCCGATGACGCCGGACGTGCACGAGGCGCTCGCCGGCGGGGTGGAGCAGCTGCGCAAGACCGTCCGCGGCGGCGACGAAGCGGAGTTCGAGCGGCTGCTGGGCGACGTCCGCGGCGTCCTCGGCGAGCAGCGGCAGGCCCTGCAGGACGCCTGCGCGCAGCTGTTCGCGAGCGCCGCGCCGGCCTCCGCCGAGGAGAGCGCACGGCCACCAGGGAGTTGACGGCCGTCCAGTGAGTGATGAGAAGGCAATGGGAAGCCCCGGGAGTAGCACTATGAAAGCGACCGACCTTCGTGGTCCGGCCCGCACCCTCGCTGTGGTCCAGCTGATCGCCAGGACCGGCGACGGAATGTATTACGTGACGTCCGCACTGTTCTTCACCCAGATCGTCGGGCTGTCGCCGGCCAAGCTCGGCCTCGGGCTGACCATCGCCTGGACCGTGGCGCTGGCGGCCGGCGTACCGCTCGGACACGTGTCGGACCGCCGCGGCGCGCGGGAGACCGCCGTCTTCTTCTACAGCTGCGCGGCGCTGGCGGTGGGCTCCTACGTCTTCCTCCGCTCCTTCCCGCTGTTCGTGCTGGCGGCCACCCTGTACGCGGTCGGCCAGCGCGCCGGCTCCGCGGCCCAACAGGCGCTGCTGGCACGGGTGGTGTCGAAGGACCAGATCACCGCGGTCCGCGCGTTCATGCAGGTCGGCACCAACGCCGGGCTGGCGCTGGGCGCCGCGCTGGGCGGTGTGGTGCTGATCTTCGACACCCGGGAGGCGTACCTCACGGCGTTCGCCCTCGACGCCTGCGGCTTCCTGGCGGCGGCGCTGTTCCTGCTGCGGATCCCGAGCGTCGAGCGGACCCCGGCCACCCCGAAGGGCGAGAAGGCCCAGACGGTGCTCAAGGACCGCCCCTACGTGACGATCAGCGCGCTGAACTTCGTCCTGGTGCTGCACGGCCCGCTGATCGACGTGGCGCTGCCGCTGTGGATCGTGCTGCACACCGACGCCCCGAAGTGGGTGCTGGCGGCCATGTTCGTGCTCAACACGCTGACGGTCGTGGTCTTCCAGGTGCGCATGGCGCGCGGCGTCACCGACCTGACGAGCGCGGGCCGGTACGTGGTGCGGGGCGGCCTGTTCCTCGGCGCGAGCTGCGTGGTCTTCGCGTTCTCCGGGAGCGGCGGATCGGCCTGGTCCGCGGTGCTGCTGCTGCTGACGGCCACCGCGATCCAGACCACCGGCGAGATGATGCAGGGCCCCGCGACGTGGGAGATAAGTTTCGGCCTCACGCCGGAGGGCCGGCACGGCCAGTACCAGGCGTTCTTCGGCTCCGGCCTGACCGTGGCGGAGCTCGTCGGCCCGCTCGTGCTGACCGGACTGCTCGTCTACTGGGGCTCGTTCGGCTGGATCCTGCTCGGCGGGCTCTTCGTCGCGGCGAGCTTCCTGATGGTGCCGGCGGTGCGCTGGGGCGAACTCCGGCTGGGCGCCGCGAAGGGCGACGACAGCAAGAGCCCGGTGGGCTCCCCGGCCGGCTCCTGAGCGATCGCCCGGCGCCCACGAACAGCACATGATGCCGCACCCTCACGACATCACCACGTGAGAAATCCTCTTAGCATCAGGAGAATCGTGTCTTCCGCGAAGCCTTTCCGAGAAAGTCGGGAAGATTCCAGGGCCGCATTCCTGAATCATGCGGCACCGCATCAGCCGGAGTGGGTTGATCGAGCAGCACTCGCCGAGGTGACCGCCGAACTGGCGGTCACCCCTCCCCTGGTGAATGCGAAAGCAGTACGGGAATTACGGGAATCCCTCGCGAACGTGGCGCTGGGCAACGCGCTGGTGATCCAGGCGGGCGACTGCGCCGAGGACCCGGCGGAGCGGACGGCCGCGCACGTGCGCGGCAAGGTGGCCCTGCTCGACCAACTGGCCGACCGCGTCACGGAGATCACCTCGCTGCCGGTCACCCGGGTCGGCCGCATCGCCGGGCAGTTCGCCAAGCCGCGGTCGCGGCCGACCGAGGTGGTGGGCGGCCGTGAACTGCCGGTGTTCCTGGGCCACATGGTGAACAGCCCGGTGCCGGATCCGGCGCTCCGGCTGCCGCAGCCCCGCCGCATGCTGGAGGGCTACCGCGCGGCCCGGGAGATCATGGCCCACCTGGACCGCGACTCCCGGGTCCGGACCAGCCACGAAGCCCTGCTGCTCGACTACGAGCTGCCGATGGTGCGGCGCGACGAGTCCGGGGACCCGTTCCTCGCCTCGACGCACTGGCCGTGGATCGGCAACCGCACCCGCAGCCCCGACGGCGCCCACGTCGCCCTGCTCGCGCGGGTCTCCAATCCGGTGGCGTGCAAGGTCGGCCCCGGCATCGCCGAGAACGAACTGCTGGCCCTGTGCGAGCGGTTGGACCCCGACCGCGTCCCCGGCCGCCTGACGCTCATCGCCCGGATGGGCGCGGGCGGCGCCGCGGAGCAGCTGACCGGCCTGGCCAAGGCCGTCCGGGTGGCCGGCCACCCGGTGATCTGGCTGATCGACCCCATGCACGGCAACACGGTGAACACCCCCGACGCACTGAAGACCCGGCTGATCCAGGACGTGATGTCGGAAGTGCGCCAGGCGACGGAGGCCATTTGCGGCGCCGGCGGAATCGTCGGCGGCCTGCACCTGGAGACCACTCCGGATTTCATCACCGAATGCGTCTACGAGCCCGGGCAGATGGATCGGGTGGGGGAGTGGTACACGACGTTCTGCGACCCCCGGCTGAATCCCGGCCAGGCGCTCATGGTGGTCACCGAATGGGCGAAGGGCGCCATCGGCAAGCGGAATCGGCAACGCTGAATCGACATCAATGGGAACGGTCCGGAGGAATGTCATGATCCGCCATGTCTCGGCACCGCAGCAGGAGGCGCTGTGGTGGATACAGCAACGGTCCTCCCACAAGGACCTCTACAACCTGACGTGGCGCATGTCCGTCGGCCCGCTGGACGCGCCGGCGCTCGACCGGGCCTGGCGGGCCCTGGTGGACCGGTACGAGGCGCTGCGGACGGCGCTGGTGCACCAGGACGGCGCGGTGTGGCAGGACGTCCACCCGCGGGTGCCGGTCGCGCTCAACGTGGTGAGCTGGCCGCAGGAGGCCCGGGCCGCCGTCGCCCCGGGGCGTGACCTGCTCGACGCGGTGGCCGAGCACCTGCACCGGACGCCGTTCGACCTGGGGAAGGCCCCGCTCGCCCGGCTCTCGCTGGTCACCGCGGGGGACGTCGGCGAGCTGCTGCTGACCGCGCACCACTCGGTGGTGGACGGCTGGTCGATGCAGCAACTGGTGCGCGAACTGGCCGAGTTGTACCGCGCCGAGCTGGCCCGGTCCGGCAGCGGGCAGCTCGCCGAACCGCCGGTGCAGTTCGCCGAGTACGCCGTGCGGGCCCGGCAGGCCGCGTCCGACGGCAGCTGGCAGGAGGGCACGGACTACTGGGTGCGCACCCTGTCCGGGGTCGGGAGCGCCACCCTGGTGCCCGACCGCGAGCAGCCGCAGCAGGCCCTCGGCGCGCCGGGCGGGGTGGTGCGGCACGTGCTCGGCGCGAAGGCGTCCGAGGGCGCGGCGGCGCTGACCGACCGCGGCGGCATGACCCCGTTCGCCTGCTACCTGGCCGCCATGCACACCGTGCTCGGGCTCGGCGGGGTGCCCGGGCGGACGGCCGTCGGGGTGGGGGTGGCCAACCGTTTCACCGAGCGCGACGCCGCCTGCGTCGGCTACCTGACCAATGTCGTGGTCGCGACCGGGGAACTGCGCGCGGGCGACACCCTGGACGACGTGGTCGCCCGGGCCCGGGACGACTTCTGGGGCAGCCTGCCGCACCAGCAGGTCCCGTTCTCGCTGGTGCACAGCGCGCTGCCGGTCGAGGACCGCCACCGCCTGGGCGCGACGCCGAGCGTGCTGCTGACCTACCACGGGAAGATCGGCGCCGGCGTGCTGCTCGGCGACCGGGAGACCGTGCTGAAGCCCAGCCCCAACACCAGCGCGGGCAACGACCTCACGCTGGGCGTCTACGAGGGGCCGGACGCCACCGTGATCGAGGCGGGCTACGACACCAGTAGGTTCGACGCGGCGACGGTGCGCACCCTGCTCCAGGACCTCGAACACGTCCTGGAGGCGGGCGTGCGGGCCGACGTGCCGATCAGCACCCTGCGGGTCCGCTCCCGCACCACTGCCACCACCGGCCCGGCCGTGTCCGCCGACGACCGCGACGGGGCGGAGACCGCCCCGGCAGCGGCCCGGGAGGCCGGACCGGCCGGGGCCGTCCACGACCTGTGGTGCGGGACGCTCGGCCTGGCCGGGGCGGAGCCGGACAGCGACTTCTTCGCGGCCGGCGGGCACTCGCTCCAGGTGTTCGAGCTGTTCGGGAAGGTCCAGGAGGCCGCGGGCCGGCAGCTCGACATGATGGAGTGGCTGGATACCCCCACCCTGGGCAAGCTGATCGAGCTCACCGGGCAGGAACCGGCGGAGGCCGACCGGCCGCCCGGGCGCACCGTGCTGCTGCGGCAGGGCGAGCCGGGCGCGCCGCACCTGCACCTCGTCCATCCGGCGGGCGGCGCCGACCAGTCCACCTACCAGGACCTGACGAACGCGCTGCCGGAGGCCTGGCGGGTGACGCTGTCGCCCGACGGGGAGCAGGAGACCGTCGAGGCGATGGCCGACCGGCACCGGGAGAACCTGGGCGCCGGGCCGCTGCCGGACGTGCTCGGCGGCTGGTCGCTGGGCGGCCTGCTCGGCTACGTGATGGCGCTGCGGATGCGGGACGACGGCGCCACGCCGCCGCGGCTGCTGCTGATCGACCCGCCCGCCCCGGACGGCAGCGCGGCGAGCGAGGCCGACGGCGAGCTGGACTCGTTCGTCCACACGATCCTGCGGGCGGTGGACGCCCCGGCCCTGGTCCCGGCGGAGCTGCGGCTGTCGCCCGGGGACACCGACCACGGGCTGAGCGTGCTGGCGGCGCTGGTGGACGCCGCGGGGTCCTCGATGACGGTCGACGTGCTGCGGGAGCGGTTCGGGGCGATCCGCAGGCACTGGGCGGCCGTGGGCGCGTACGTCTCCGACGAACCGGTCGACGTGCCGTCGGTGCTGGTGGCCGCCGAGCTGCCCGAGGAGGCCGTCGCGCACTGGCGGGCCCTGCTCGGGCCCGACATGGCGCTGGTGGACGTGGCGGCCGACCACTGGGCGGCGGTCAGGGATCCGTTCGCGGCGCGGATCGCCGAGGCGGTGGTGGCGCTGCTGGAGCGCGACGCCGCCCGGGCCTGACCCCCCGTCCGGGCCTGACGACCCCCGGCTCCCCCCGTGCGGGCGGGGGGAGTCAGTGGTCCTCGGCGGCGCTGCGGAGGTGGTGGACGACGTCGGGACTCCAGTGCGGGATCTCCGGCCAGTCGCCGTCGTCCTCCTCCACCGGCAGCGACTTGAGGACGGCGGCCAGCCGCGGAGGCAGGCGCGGGGCCATGCCCTGCTTGCAGAGGGCGAGTATCTCCGCGCGGACGCTGTGCGGCACCAGCGGGCGTTCGGGGGAGTGCAACTTCCAGGCGGGCTGCGGGAGTTCGGCGAGCGACTCGGCCTGCAGCCGCCAGAAGTCGGCGTCCCTGGGCTCGCCGCGCGACTGGTGCCAGAACCAGAGGCAGGACGCGGCGAGGTGGCTGCCGCCGCCGGCCGCGAACTCCCACCAGAAGCGCGCCCCCTCCTCGTAGTCGGCGAGGTGCAGCAGGACGCCCAGGACCAGCGCGCCGTCGGGGCGCTCGACCTCGCTGTCGACGAGCTTGGCCAGCGAGCCGGCCGCCGCCGGGTTGGCCAGGATCAGCGAACTCAGCATGGCCAGTTCGTGCTTGGCCTGCCGGTGCGCCAGGCGCAGCGGTGCCGGGGCCGCGCCGCGGCTGCGTTCCAGCACCACCTTCGCGGCGGCGGATCTTCCGCTCACGCGTTCCTCCGGGCGAGCTTCTCCTTGAGGCGGTCGGTGGCGTGGCGGGCGTGCGAGCGGACGGTGACCACGGTGGAGTCCAGGTACTCGGCGACGGTCTCGTCCCGCAGGTCCAGCGCGTAGCGGAGGATGATCACGTCCTGCTGGCGCTCCGGCAGGGAGAGGATCGCCTCGTAGGTGCCGTTCACGTCCGGGGCGAACTCCATGGTCAGCCGCATGCGGTGCATGGCGGTGCGGATCGCGGCCCGCCACTCGTCCTCGGGGTCGGAGCCGGCGGGCCCGGCCTGTTCGGCGCTCTCGGCGTGCTCGGCGCTCTCGGCCAGGCCGGCCCTGGCGATCTCCTCCTTGAGGACCCGCCACGCGGAGGCGGCCGGGGCGGGTTCGCGCAGCAGCATCTGCCAGTCGCCCCACAGCCAGTCGCGGACGGCGTCGACCACCGCGTGCGCCCGCTCCTCGGACAGTCGGCAGGCCCGTGCCGCCGCGAGCCACGCCTGCTCGTGGGTCTCGCAGAACGCGTCGAAGGTCAGCTGATCGCGCCGCTGCGGTGCCGCCAATCCGAACTCCGGGTCCACTGTCACCCCTCCCAGCGGGAGTGCCACTCCCGCACCGATCGGATCGCGGTCCGCGTCCCCCCTCGCGCCGGACGCCGATGCCATGCCCTGCCCTGCCGTGCTCTGCCCTGTCGTGCCCTGCTCTGCCGCGCCCTGTTCTGCCGTGCTCTGCCCCGTGCTGCCCCGTGCCGCCCCGACGAGGGGATTCTCGCCTCCCTCACACCACCATTTCAGCGTATCGGGATCGCTGTGGTGAAAACGGAACTCCCCGAACATTCTGAGCACAGAACCGGAAGCAGGACGGCCAGTTGAGGCATGCGGAGCGACAGTACCCGGTCGGCGGGCGCGGGGAGGAATCGGCGGGCGCGGCGGTGGGCATGGAGTCCACGGGGACGCGACCAGCCTGGTGGTCCGGCCGTTCCAGGTGCATGATCTGATGAGCTCCACGCACGGGGTGCGCCATGATCGCGCCACCGCGGCGCGAGGGGGCACAGCCCCGGTACGCCGGGGCGGAGGACGAGAGTTCGGCGACCAGGGGGGACGCGCGATGGCTGACGAGAGCGCTCAGCAGACGCCGCAGATCGGCATCAACCTGAACATCCACCAGGCCCATTCGGCCCGCATGTACGACTACTACCTCGGCGGCGTGACCAACTTCCCCGCCGACCGGGAGGCCGCCGGCCGGGCGCTCGACGCCTTCCCCAACGCCCGGCTCGCGGCGGGCGCCAACCGCGCGTTCATGCGCCGCGCCACCCGGACGATCGCCGAACTCGGCATCGACCAGTTCCTGGACATCGGCACCGGCATCCCGACCTCGCCGAACCTGCACGAGGTCGCCCAGGGCGTCAACGCCGCCGCCCGGGTGGTCTACGCGGACAACGACCCGATCGTGCTCACCCACGCCGAGGCACTGCTGGAGGGCACCCCCGAGGGCCGCACCGCGTACGTCCAGGGCGACATCCGCGACGCCGCGACCATCCTCGACGCCGCCGCGCAGACCCTCGACCTGGACCGGCCGGTGGCGCTCAGCATGGTCGCGGTGCTGCACTTCGTCGCCGACCGGCCCGGGCAGCACGCCCAGGACGTGGTCGAGGCGTTCACCTCGCGCCTCGCACCGGGCAGCTACCTGGTCATCAGCCACTTCACCGCCGACTTCGACCCCGAGGCGACCGCCCGGATGGAGCAGGTCTACCGCAGCTCCGGCACCGACCTGCAGGCCCGCAGCCGGGACGAGATCACCGGCCTGTTCCAGGGCTGGCGGCTGCTCGACCCCGGCGTGGTGGCCAGCCCCCGGTGGAACCCCGAGGCCGACACCGCGCCCGTCACCGACGCGCAGGCGGGCTGCTACGGCGGCGTCGCCCACCTCGGCTGAGCACGGCGGCGGCTCCGGCGGCGGTGACGGGGCCGACGGCGGGGGCCGACGGCCGGGACGCGGCGGCGGAAATCGGTTCGACCGGTCGTCAACCGTGCGGCAGACTGCCCGCGATGACTGAGCGAACCGATACGCCTCCCGCCTGGGACGAGCGCACCCAGCTGACCACCTTCCTCGACTACGCCCGGGCCACCGCGGTGGCCAAGTGCGAGGGGATCTCCGCCGAGGACGCCCGCAGGTCGCCGCTGCCGGGCTCGCCGCTGATGACGGTCTGCGGCCTGATCAACCACCTGCGGTGGAACGAGAACTGGTGGCTGGAGGTGGTCTTCCTCGGCAGGGAGCAGACCGGGCCGCTGGTGCACGCCACCGAGGAGGACCCGGACCCGGAGATGCGCACCGCCGTTGAGGTGCCGCTGGCGCAGCTGATCGCCGAGTACCGCGAACAGAGCGCCCGCTACCGCGAGTTGGTCGCCGAGCACGACCTGGACGCGAAGTCCGTCAGGCCGATGCGCGACGGCCGGCAGATGGACCTGCGATGGGTGCTGCTGCACCTGATCGAGGAGACCTCCCGGCACAACGGCCACCTGGACATCGTCCGCGAACTGCTGGACGGGCAGACCGGGATGTAGCGCGCCGAACCGGCCGGCCGGGCCCGCCCCGGCCAGCCGTTCGGCCGCCTGCGGACCGTGTCGGCGCGCGCGGGCGGCCGATCCGGGATGGGCTGGGAACCATGCCCGACGAGACCCTGCCGTTGAACCACGGCGAGCTGCTGCTGGAACGCTTCCTGGTGACCGGGCGCACCCTCGACCCGCGGGAGGCGCCCCGGATCGCCGAGGAGTACACCCGGGCCCTCGGCCTCGGCAGCAGCGCCGTGTACCTGGCCGACATCCAGCAGCACCGGCTGGTGGCGATGGGCGGCGACGGGAGCGACCTGCCGATCGACGGCACGCTGGCCGGCTGGGCCTTCCGCACCGGCGAGATGCGGGTCGCCGAGGACGGCGGCACGGACCTGGTCGCCTGGTTCCCGCTTGCGGACGGCGCCGAGCGGCTCGGCGTGCTGGGCCTGCGCACCCCCGCCCTGGACCGGGAGGCGATCCGCCGCTGCCGGCTGCTGACCGTGCTGCTGGCGATGATGATCACCTCAAAACTAGCCACCAGCGACAGCTACGCCCACGGCACCCGCTCCGACACCATGAGCCTGCCCGCCGAGATGCTCCGGGCGTTCCTGCCGCCGCGCACCGTCCGCACCGACCGGGCGGTCTGCACCGCCGTCCTGGAGCCCGCCTACCACCTGGGCGGCGACGCCTTCGAGCACTCGCTCGCCGACGGGGTGCTGCGCGCCGCCGTCCTGGACGCGATGGGCCACGACCTGGCGTCCGGCCTGACCGCCGCGCTCGCCCTCGGCGCCTGCCGCAACGCCCGCCGCAACGGCGCCGACCTGCCCGACCTGGTCGCCACCATCGACGACGCGTTGCACACCTGGTACCCCGACCGGTTCGCCACCGGCGTGTTCCTGCGCCTCGACCTCGCCACCGGCACCCTGCACTGGGCCAACTGCGGGCACCCGCCGCCGCTGCTGATCCGCGCCGACCAGGTGGTCGCCGACGCCCTCGCCGGGCCCGGCGAGCTGCCGCTCGGCCTGTCCCGCCTCGCCGACCGCCCGCGCACCGTGCGCACCGCCTCCCTCCAGCCCGGCGACCGGCTGCTGATCTACACCGACGGCGTGGTCGACGCCAAGGGCGCCAACCACGAGTTCTTCGGCCTGGAACGCTTCACCGACTTCGTCATCCGCGCCACCGCCGCCGGCGAGCCCGCCCCCGAGGCGCTGCGCCGCCTGATGCACGCGATCCTGGAGCACCAGGAGGACACCCTCACCGACGACGCCACCATCATGATGATCGAATGGCAGGCCGCCGACCCCCTCCGGATCACCAACACCCGCCTGCCACCGGCTACTTGGTGATCCCTCAGGCCGGCGCGCCGCCGTCGGCCGCCGTCCACGGACGGAGCTTCTCCGGGTTGCGCACCCCCCAGATGTGGGTGATCCGGCCGTCGGCCACCCGGAACGCGAACACCGTGGACGTCACCCCGTCCACCTGCGCGACCAGGCCCGGCTGGCCGTTGACGGTGCGCTCCAGGAACGTGGTGCGGACGCCGAAACGCGACGAGTCGAGATACGCCCGGACGATGTTCTCCCGGCCGGTGAGCGGCTCCAGCAGCGCGCCGACCAGGCCGCCGCCGTCCGCGACCACCGTGGCGTCCGGGTCGAGCAGGTCCATCAGGGCGCGGACGTCCTTCTCCTCCCAGGCCCGCCTGAACTCCCGCACCACACCCGCCTGGGCGGTCGCCGAGGTGGCCGGCGCGGGCGCCGCCCGGATCCGGCGGCGGGCCGAGGTCGCCAACTGGCGGCAGGCCGCCGCCGAACGGCCCAGCACCTGCGCCACCTCCGCGAACGGGTACTGGAACACGTCGTGCAGCACGAACGCCACCCGTTCCGCCGGCGTCATCGACTCCAGCACCACCAGGAACGCCATGTGCACCGACTCGTCCAGGGTGATCCGGTCCGCCGGGTCGGCGTCGCCGCCGTCCCGGTGCGCGGGCAGCGGCTCCGGGATCCACTCGCCCACGTAGCGCTCCCGGCGGGCCCGCGCCGAACCCAGCAGGTTCAGGCAGATCCGCCCCGCCACCGTCGTCAGCCACCCGCCGGGCGACTCGATCGCGGCCCGCTGCCGCTCGGTCTGCGCGTACCAGCGGGCGTACGTCTCCTGCACGACGTCCTCGGCATCGGCCAGCGAGCCGAGCAGCCGGTACGCCAGGTTGGTCAGCCGGCGGCGCTCGCCCATGATCGCGTCGTCCGGATCGGTCTGCTGCTGGGCCAGGTCCACGGTGCGTCGTCCCCTCGGTCGGTGATCGGGTCTCCCACCGGTACGACCGGACAGGGCGCCGGAATGTGACACGGCCCCCCGCCTCACATTCCGCGCGGCCGTCCGGTCGTACCGGTACCGGCACCGGCCGGGAGACGAACGGAGACCATGATGACCACCTTCCAGGCGATCGCCGACCGCGTGGAGATCCAGGCACTGCAGACCGAGTTCACCGACGCCGTGATGATGCGCGACCGCGCCCGCCTCGCCGGACTGTTCACCGCCGACGGCGTGCTGCGGATGCCCAACATCCCGATCGAACTGACCGGCCCCGAACAGATCCGCCTCGGCGGCGAGAAGCTCCAGGAACAGTGGGTGTTCTTCGTCCAGAACACCCACCCCGGCGCGATCACCATCGACGGCGACACCGCCACCGGGCGCGCCCACATGCACGAGATCGCCCGCACCCGGGGCGGCCTCGAAGGCCTCAACTACGCCATCTACCACGACACTTACCGGCGCACCCCGGACGGCTGGCGATTCACCGAGCGGGTCTACGAACTCCGCTACCTGGACACCACCCCGCTCCGCGGCGCCGCCCCCGGCGGCCAGGGGGCCGAGACGCCCCGGTACACCGAGCCCGCCACCGCGGACAGCCTGCGGCGCGCCGCCGACGCGCTCACCGCCCGCGGCTTCGCCGTGGAGATCCTGCCGGACGCCGACGCCGCCCGGGCCCGGGTCCGCGAACTCGTCGACGAGAAGGACAGCGTCTACGCCTACTCCAGCGAGACCCTCCGGCTCTCCGGCATCGACGACGACCTGGCCGGCGACCGCTACCCCCGGGCCGTCAAGCCCCGCGTCCTGACCATGGACCGGGAGACCGAGGCCGACGGGATCCGCACCCTGCTCGCCGGCCCCGACGTGGTCGTCGGCAGCGTCGCCGCCGTCACCGAGACCGGCTCCGTGGTGCTCGCCTCCGGCAGCGGCAGCCAGCTCCCCGCCACCACCGGCGGCGCCGCCCGGGTGATCTGGATCGTCGGCGCGCAGAAGGTCGTCCCCGACCTGCCCGCCGCGCTGCGCCGGCTGGAGGAGCACGCGCTCCCGCTGGAGACGGTGCGCACCGAGGCCGCCTACGGGGTGCCCAGCGCCGTCAACCAGCTGGTGGTGTTCAACGCGCCGACGCGGTTCGCGCAGGGCACGGTGCTGCTGCTGCGGGAGGCCATCGGGTACTGAGCGGCCGCCGGCCCGGCGTCAGGGGCGGCGGGTGGCCAGCAGGGTGGCGAGGTCCGGGGCGAGGCGGACCTCGGTGGTGAGCAGCGACGGGTGGTCGTACCAGGCGGTGCGGCCGGTGTCCGGGCGGTCCAGGTGGGTCGGGGGCCAGGCGGTGAGCGGCGTCAGGTCGTCGACCACCAGGGTGCCGCCCGGGGTCAGCAGGGCGTCCGGGTCGGCGGGCGCGGACCGCTTGCCGTTGCCGCCGCCGTCCAGCACCAGCAGGTCGAACGGGCCGTGCGCGGCGAGGGCCGACCAGTCGCCGTGGACGATCTCCAGGTCCGCGACGTCCGCGAACAACTCCCGTACGGCAGCCACCCGTTCGGCGTCCCGCTCGACGCTCACCACCCGCACCCCCGGCCGCCGGCCCGCCAGCAGCCAGCCCAGGCCGACGCCGCAGCCGGTGCCCGTCTCGCCGATCCGGGCGGGCGCGCCGGCGGCCAGGGCCTGGAGCAGGCGGCCCTGTTCCGGGCGGCAGGACGCGGCGAAGCCGAGACGCTCCGCCAACTCGACGGCGCGGCGCACCGGTCGGGGGAGGGCGGAGCGGTCGGTGTAGGCGGCGGTTCCGGAGATCGACACGGCGGCAGCGTAGCCGGTGGGGCCGGCCGCTGACGGGGAGTCGGGGACCTTCGGGGTCAACCCGCGCGACGGAGCAGGACGCCGCGACTGCCCGGGGCCGGGCGGCGGGTGGCCGCGCGCGGGGCCGCGAGATCGATCTCCTCGACCAGCAGCCAGCCCTGCTGGGTGGACAGCCACGGCCGCAGGCGCCCGTCCAGCGCGGGCGGCGCGAGCGCGACGAACAGCAGATCGGTGGGCAGCGCGTGCAGCAACTCCAGGTCCTGGCCCGCCTGGAGGGCCTCGATCAGCAGCACCGCCCCGAAGCGGCGGCGCACCGGCGGCGGCGTCGCGAGGTCCGCGGCGCTCAGCCGCAGGCGGGTGCGGCGGCCGAACGCCGAGAGCAGCCGCTGACGCAGCGCCGGATCGGGCTCGGCGGCGTGCACGGTGTAGCCGGCCCGCAGCAGCCGACCGGTCAACGCGCCGTCCCTGGCCCCGATTTCGGCCAGCGCACCACTGCCGGGCGGCCGGTGGCGGGCCACCCAGGCGGCGGTCGCGTCGAGCCGATCGGCCTCGTAGCGAGAGCCGTCGGCATCGGGTGCCGCCAGAGTGTCGGTCACGGACATGTCCCGTCGCAGGTTCGAGGGTGCGGGCCGAAAACGACCCTAGCCACCGCCTTCGTTCGTGGTCCATACCACCAAGGGGGAAAGTTTACCGTTCACGGTCAATTCAAGGGAAGTGGTCCGGGGAAACAGAAGGGGAGGGAAAGAAGATGCGCAGGGGGCGGGAGGGGTTCGCACGACGAGCGCGGGCGGGCCCGGAGAGGCGCAGGCGGGCGGCTCGCGGCGCGCGTTCGTCCGTGCGGCAATGCCGAAGGCCCCGCCCGGGTGGTGTCCGGGCGGGGCCTTCGGGGTGGTGGTCAGACCGGGTCGGAGAACTCGGTGAAGTCCGGGAGGTCCGAGAGGTCGGCGTCGAAGTCGTCGTCGTAGCGGTCGTCGCGTTCGGCGCGCTCCTCGCCGGGTTCGCGGCGGACCGGGGCGACCCGGCCGAGCTGGAGGGCGGGAGCGCCGGCGGCGATCATGCTCGGGTCGGCGATGACGCCGTCGGCCGGGTTCTCGCCGTTCTCGCCCGAGTTGCCGCCGCCGGTCTGGCCGCCCCGGCGCTGCGCGCCGCGGATGCCGCTGCCGCCCACCGGGCCGTAGCCGCCGGCCATGTGCATTCCGCCCATCATGCCGGCGGGCATCGGGCGGCCGGAGACGCTGTTGGTGCTGGTACCGGTGGAGCCGGAGGACGAGCCGGAGCCGCCGCCGGCCACGCCGTCGTGGCGGTCGCCCTCCAGGCTGGTGCCCAGTCGCAGCGCGCCGTTCTTGCCGCTGCTGCCGCCGGGCGGGGTGAGCCGGGTGGCGAAGCCGCCCGCGCCGCCGACGCCGCCCGAGCCGGAGGAGTCGGCGCCGCCGCCCCCGCCGCCGCCCGCGTGGCCGCCCCCGCCGCCGATGGCGCCCAGGTTCGGCCCCTTGAGGCCCAGCGTGTCGATCCCGCTGCCGCCGCTGCCGCCGCCGCGCGAGCCGCCGCTGCCGACCGGCCCGAGCTTGGGCATCAGCGCGGTGAACGCGGCCAGCCCGGCGTCGGCCGAGCCGCCGCCGCCGACCCGGCCGCCCGTCGAGTTGAGACCGGTGCCGGTGCCGGAGGACATGTTCGGGCTGAGCGGGTTCGACACCAGCGAGGCGATGCCGTTCAGCGCCGTCCCCGTGCTGTCCTCGTTGTCGTTGAGGTTGCCCGCCAGCTTGTCCATCTTCCCGGCGGTGTCCCGGAACGAGGCGAGGATGCGCTTGAGCACGTCCTCGACGATGGTCTGCAGGATCTTCTCGGCGACCTGGATCGCCAGCTTGCCGAACGGGTCGTTGCCCTCGCCCATCTTGAGGCCGGAGGCGATCCGCTTGAAGTCCATGCCGTGCGACTCGATGTCGTCCGCGCCGCGCCGAAGGTCGGCCGCGCACTGCGCGACCTGTGCGACGTCGACGTCGAAGCCCTGGCCGTTGGAGTTGTTGGCCGGGGTCGGCACGATGTGCTGCGCCGCCTTGACGATCATGTCCTCGATCGGGCGCAGCAGCGTCTGGCCGAGCCGGGCGACCGCCTCGGACAGCAGGCGGTTCATCAGCTCGCGGCCGAGCCGCAGCACCGCCGCGGTGCTCCACGGTCCGGTGGAGGAGGCCGCCGCCAGGCTCGCCTGGATGGAGAAGAGTTGGACGATCGACGAGGTCTTGGCCGCCTCGACCACCACGGCCGCGGCGCGCAGCACCTTGGCGATGGTCTGGCAGGCCTCGACGATGACCTTCGAGTACTTGGTGATGGTGCTCCACAGCTCCGAGAGCCGGTCCGCCGAGGCGCCCTTGTACACCTCGTGGAGCATCGTCAGTGCCTTGTCGGCCGCCATCTGGGCGGAGTCCAGAGCACCTGCGAACTTCTCCAACTGGCTTGCCAGCTGGTTCAGTTCGTCTTCATTGGCACCGGGAAATTTGACACCGAGCAGGCCGACCAGCCCGCTGAGCCCCGATGGTAGTTGCACAGCCATTGCCCCGCCCCCAGCTGCTGCCCGCGGTAAGTCCCTGATAGCGCATTGCGACGATACACATACCGCACGCCGCCGACCACCTGCCAAACTCCAGTGTTTCCCGCATTGTCGGTGAACTGATACCTTGCCGCGGCGTGCGGATCTTGGCCGCAGCGCCGGCCGGGGGCCGGGGCGGGCGCCGCCGAGGGCCGCGTCGAACTGCCGTCGTCGCAGGCCGCACGGGGTGTGCGGGTGGACGAACTTTCGGCGGCGGAACGGGACTTGGCGCGGGCCGGACGGGCCGGCGGCGGCGGGGCGGTGGCCCGGCGGCCCGGTCGGGAAAGCCGCACAATACGCATCCGGACCATCCGGGTCCGAACTGTCCGGCGTCAGGGGTTCGCGGGGTAGCGCCAGGTGCCGACCGGAGCGCGGTGCTCCGGGAGCCAGGCGGCCAGCACCTGGGCGGAGGGGTAGAACATCGGCTCCGGCAGGGCGTCCACCGGGAAGCGCTCCCAACCGGCGCACGCGTGCGGCTCGGTGACCAGCGCCTCGGCCAGGCTCGGCGGGGCCAGCACCGCCGCCGTCACCCGGGTGCGGCCCAGCTCGTGGTCGAGCAGCACCGCCAGCACCCGCATCTGCTCGGCGGGCAGCACGATGCCGGTCTCCTCGGCCAACTCCCGGGCCGCGGCCTGCTCGAAGGACTCGCCGGGGTGGTCGACCTTGCCGCCGGGCAGGCTCCAGGTCGGCGGCTCGCCGGCCGTGGTGCGCCGCCCGACCAGCACCCGCCCGTCCCCGGTCGGCACGATCACGCCCGCGCCGACCAGCGGCGGCAACGGGTGCGTGGCACCCGCGCCCGGCAGCTGCGGCAACGGGTGCGGACCGACCGGGAGTTGGGCGTCCGTCACCACTTGCCCTTCTGGTAGTCCTTCAGGAAGCAACCGTACAGGTCCTCGCCCAACTCGCCGCGGACGATCGGGTCGTAGACCCGCGCCGCGCCGTCCACCAGGTCGAGCGGGGCGTGGAAGCCCTCCTCGTGCAGGCGCATCTTGTCCGGGTGCGGGCGCTCGTCGGTGATCCAGCCGGTGTCCACGGCGGTCATCAGGATGCCGTCGGTCTCGAACATCTCCTGCGCGCTGGTGCGGGTCAGCATGTTCAGCGCGGCCTTGGCCATGTTGGTGTGCGGGTGGCCGGCGCCCTTGTAGCCGCGCTCGAACACGCCCTCCATCGCGGACACGTTCACCACGTACTTGCGGCGCGCCGTGGACGCGGCCATCGCCGGACGCAGCTGGCTGATCAGGATGAACGGGGCGGTGGAGTTGCACAGTTGCACCTCCAGCAGCTCGATCGGGCCGACCTCGGAGACGGTCTGCACCCAGCTGTTGGTGTCCGCCAGGTCCGGCACCAGGCCGCCGGCGTCGATCGCGGTGCCCGCCGCGATCCGCTCCGGCGAGGCCCCGCCCGTCACCAGCGCCAGCGAGGTGACCTCCTCGGCGCTCACCGCCGGCTGCTCGGAGCGGCTCTGCCCGGGCAGCGCCGGCACGTCCACCGCGCCCGAGCCGAACCGGCCGATCACCGTGGAGGCCGGCAGCGCCCCGGCGGGCAGCGGCGCCGACTCGGCGGCGATCAGCTCCCGGTACGCGGCGGGGGAGCGGCGCACGGTCTGCGCCGCGTTGTTGATCAGGATGTCCAGCGGGCCGTCCGCGGCGACCTCGTCGGCCAGCGCCATCACCTGCGCCGGGTCGCGCAGGTCGATGCCGACCACCTTCAGGCGGTGGATCCACTCGGCGCTGTCCGGCATCGCCGAGAAGCGGCGGATCGCGTCGTTCGGGAAGCGGGTGGTGATGGTGGTGTGCGCGCCGTCCCGCAGCAGGCACAGCGCGATGTACATGCCGATCTTGGCGCGGCCGCCGGTCAGCAGCGCCCGCTTGCCGGTCAGGTCGGTGCGGGCGTGCCGGCGGGCCCGGCTGAGCGCCGCGCAGTTGCGGCACAGCTGGTGGTAGAACGCGTCCACCTCGGTGTACCGCTGCTTGCACATGTAGCAGGAGCGCGCGCGCTCCAGGACGCCCGCCAGCTCGGTGGTGGTCTCCGTGCTGAGGCCGAACACGCCCGCCGTCTCGTCGTCGATCCGGCCCGGCGCGCCGGTCGCCGTCCGGGCCGTCACCGCACGGTCGTTGGCGGTCTTGCGGGCCCGGGTCTCCTGGCGGCGGCGCTGCTTGAGGGTGCGGAAGATCCCGCCGACGGCCATCCGGACCTTGATCGCGTCCGGGTGGTCGACGTGGATCTCGTCCAGCTCGGCGATCACGCTCAGGCACAGCTCAAGGCGTTCGGGGTCGATGCCCTTGCCGTAGTCGATGTCGTCCTCGACCGGGGTGCTGCCCGGCTCGGTCTGCGCGTTCGTCACTGCGGATGCTTCCTCAATCTCCCCATGGGTACCGGCGAACTCTACGTGAGCGGGCCCGGCCGGGGCCAAGCCTGTGACCTGCCGCACAGGCCGCCGCGGGTCAACGCCCGCCCAGCGCCCAGGCGATGGCCGACAGCGTCAGCATCGACAGCACCGTCGACACCAGCACCGCGGAACGCGCCAGCACCGGCGCCGCCCCGTACAGCCGCGCGTACACGTACACGTTCTGCGCGGTCGGCAGCGCGGACAGCAGCACCACCGCCAGCAGCTGCGGCCGGGGCAGGCCGAGCAGCAGCGCGCCCACCGCGAGCGCCGCCAGCGGCTGCGCGACGGTCTTCACCAGCACCGTGACGGCCAGCTCGGCGCGGTCGGCGCGCTGCGCAGCCGGGCCCGGCGGGGAGTGCAGGGACAGGCCGAGGGTGACCAGCGCCGCCGGGACGGCCGCGCCGCCCAGCAGCTCCACCGAGTGCGCCAGCGGGCCCGGCAGCCGCCAGCCGGCCGCCGAGCAGACCGCGCCCAGGCCCGCGCCCAGGATCACCGGGTTGCGCAGCGGCAGCAGCGCCAGCCGGCGCAGCCGCTCGGCCGGGCGGGCGGCCGAACCGGTGGCCGCGTCCAGCAGGGCCAGCATGACCGGCGTCACCAGCAGCACCTGGAACAGCAGCACCGGCGCGACGAAGGACGCGTCGCCCAGCACCTGCGCGGCCACCGGGATGCCCAGGTTGCCGGAGTTCACGTAGCCCGCCGCCATCACCGCCACCGTCCGCTCGGCGGGCGTGCGGCGCGCGGCCCGGCGGCCCGCCAGCAGGCCCAGCAGCGAGGCGACGGCCGTCCCCGCGACGAAGGCCAGCATCGAGGTGTTGGCGAACCCCGCCAGATCGGTCCGGGCCACCACCGTGAACAGCGCGGCCGGCATCGCCACGTGGAACACGAACCGGCCCAGCACCGCCTCGGCGTCCGCGCCCAGCAGCCCCGTCCGCGCGGCCAGCCAGCCGACCGCCGTCAGCACCCAGATCGGCGCGAACGCCGCGACC
The DNA here is from genome assembly GCF_053602195.1 of Kitasatospora sp. NPDC004531. NCBI lineage: Bacteria > Bacillati > Actinomycetota > Actinomycetes > Kitasatosporales > Streptomycetaceae > Kitasatospora > Kitasatospora sp. NPDC004531. The sequence goes on from NZ_JBSGDD010000004.1 coordinate 114,001, forward strand.
AACGCCTCCACCGGACCTCCCGCCGCAGTCAACCAGGCGTGCCCGAACGGTCGTTCGCCGGGGTCGGCGGTGGCCCCGGTCACAGGCGGTTCGCGGGGCGGCGGGTGGCCCCGGTCACAGCGCGGCGGCGGTGGGTGGCGGGGCGGCTGCGACGGGTGGCGGGCGGGAGAGCCGGGTCACAGCGCGGCGGCGGTGGCCGGGGTCACAGGGCCGGCCGGGGCGCGGCGGGCCGACGGCGCCTCCGGGCCGGCCCGGAGGCCTTGGGGCGACTGGGCGAGGGCCCAAGATCCGTGGTGCGGGGCGGGGTTGGCGCTTCCTGGGAGCGGCCTGTGAGGTCCCTCATAGGCGGCTGGGAATGCGGGCCCCGGCGGCGGCCCGATTTCCTTGGCGCGCAAGGGAAGCGAGCCCCTCGGCGGGCGCGATCCGCCCCATTTCGGGGTGTTTGCCGCTCGGTTGGGGCTCCGGCAGTCTCGTGGTTGTGCCCCGAGCCGGTCCGAGTGCTCACGGGGCTTCACGGCGCAGCAGCCCCGCGAGACCAGCGCGGCGCAGCGCCCCCGGTGAGCACGAGCCGCCGGGCCGGCCGTCCCGGGCCGAGGAACCCCGCAGTGCTGCGGAGCTCCCCCTTGTCCAGCCCCGGGTGCGGCGTGACCTGGACACGACTCTCGGAGGTACCCGACATGCGACGCATCAAGCACAACCTGGGCCGACTGCCGCAGATCCGCCAGATCCGGATGGGCCACCACCGGATGCCCGACGCCTTCCTCGGCGTGGGCCTGGCCGGCGCGATCGCCGTCGGCGCCCTGCTGCCCGCCACCCAGGCGATCGGCGAACCGTCGCACGCCCGCGCCGAGAGCGCCGTGGTCGCCGCCGACGGCCAGAACGCCGAGCGCGGCGGCGACGAGGCCGCGTCCCGCAGCGAGGACCGCCAGCCGGTCCAGCAGGAGCAGCCCGCCGAGCAGCCGCAGCCGCAGCCCGAGCAGCAGCCCGCCGAGCAGCCGCAGCCCGAGCCCGCGCCGGCCCCGCAGCCCGAGCCGGCCCCCGCGCCCGCTCCCGCGCCGCAGCCGGAGCCCGCGCCCGCCCCCGCCAAGCCGACCTACGCCAACAACCTGGACGGCTGGATCGCCGAGGCCCGCGACGTGCTGGCCGCCGCCGGCAAGAACGTCCCGTCCGCGAAGGCGATGCGCGCCGCGGCGATCGCCGAGTCCTCCGGCAACCCGAACGCGATCAACAACTGGGACTCCAACGCCAAGAAGGGCACCCCCTCCATCGGCCTGACCCAGATGATCCAGCCGACCTTCCGCGCCTACGCGCTGCCCGGCCACACCGACATCCGCAACCCCGTCGACAACCTGATCGCCAGCTCGCGCTACTGCGACGCCCGCTACGGCTCCATGGACAACATGGCCGCCGCCCGCGGCTACGGCGCCTACTGGCGCGGCTACTGAGTCAGCTGTTCCTCTTCGTGACGGCCCGCCGGTTCATCCGGCGGGCCGTTTCGGCTTTTGCCGGCAGGTGCGGACGTGTCTGCCGGGCCCGACCGAGGGCTGTCCCGCTACGACCGTCGCAGCTCCGGAAACGGCGGGAGGTGGTCCATCAGCCGCAGCAACCTCCTTGCGGCCACTGCCTCCTCCGGCCGTACGGAGGACGCCACGCCTTCGACGACCGACCGGCCCGCGCAGACGGCTGCCCTCGCGGCCGCCTCCCAGCGAGGTTGCCGCCAGCAGCTCCGGTCGCGCTTGCTGCCCCCGGCCGCCGCAGCGGCGGAGTGCCACTGGTCGGTCCGGCAGATGCTTTCCAGCAGGTCCAGCAGCTCGGCCTTGCAGGCCACGTGCGGAGCCCCTGCCAGCTCCACGAGGTACGGAACCACGGGGGCTGTGGCCTCGCCGACGACGAACCCGAGCGCACAGACGGCATCGCCCAGCTCCTCGATCGCGGCGCGGGCCGCGTCCTCGTCCCCGTACGCGATCCGGGACAGCAGCGGGGGAATGCCGCCGGCCGGAGCCCCCGTCGCGTCACGAAGACCCGCCCAGCGGACCCCGGAAACGCCCCGCAACAGACTCCCCACGCCACGCTCCCCACCACATCCGCGCCGCCGACCCCGCCGGCGTCCCGACCCATGCTCCACCGCCCGCAGAATCATCGAGCACACCGGCCCTTCCCGGCGCTTGGAAGCCCGGGGAGGCGGGCCGGTTCGGAGCCTGCCGGGGGGTGCGGAAACCCGTAATCGGGCCGGGTGGGAAACCGCGTACCGCCCGTGAGCTGCGGATTCCAGGATGGGTGACGGCCCCGGGCGAGTGGCTCGGGGAGCACTGAACCGGAGGGGAATTCCGTGATGCAGCTGATCTCTTTGGCGACCGAGCAGGCGCCCACCGAGGGTGTCGCCGGCTGGGCGGCGGGACTCGTCGACACCCTCGGCGGGCCGGGGGCCGGACTGGCCATCGCCCTGGAGAACCTCTTTCCGCCGCTGCCGAGCGAGGTGATCCTGCCGCTCACCGGCTTCGCGGCCGGGCGTGGCACCCTCAGCCTGTTCTCCGCCCTCGGCTGGACGACGGCCGGGTCGGTGGCCGGGGCGCTCGCCCTCTACCTGCTCGGCGCGGTCTTCGGTCGCGACCGGATGCACGCCCTCTGGGCCCGGCTGCCGCTGGTCAAGGCGTCCGACCTCGACCGCACCGAGGCCTGGTTCGTGCGGCACGGCACCAAGGCGGTGCTGTTCGGCCGGATGGTGCCGATCTTCCGCAGCCTGATCTCGGTGCCCGCCGGCGTCGAACGGATGCCGCTGCCCCGCTTCCTCGCCCTCACCGCCGTCGGCAGCCTGGCCTGGAACACCGTGCTGGTGATGGCCGGCTACGTCCTCGGCGACCGCTGGGACGTGGTCGAGGACTACGTCGGCATCTTCTCCAAGGTGGTCCTCGTCCTCGCCCTGATCGCCATCGCCGTCTACCTGGTCCTCCGCCTGCGCGGCCGCGCCGTCGCCGCCCGCCACCGCCGCTGACGGCCGGGCGCCGGGCCGGGGCGGGGCGGGACGCGGCCGCTGGAGCGCCGCCCGGACGATCCGGCCCCGAAGCCCGGCCGTCATGCGTGCGCTGCGCCGCTCGTCCGGTGGCTGACCCGCCCCCGTCGCATGGCCTGCTTCGGGTCGATGGCGGCCAACTGCCCTTCGAGGACGCGCTGTTGGCGGCTGCCCGGCCGGTGGTGGGCGGCGAACTGGGCGGCCCCGGGTGTGGCCGTGTCCGCCAGGGGTCGGGGGCAACGGTCTCCCGGTCGGACGGTCGGCGGCGGGAGCGCGACCGTTGCCCGGCCGGTTCGGGCTGTCGGGTGGTGACGAACAGGCCGTCGAGGCACCGCTGTTGGCGGCCGATCCGCGGGGGAGTGGGGTGATCGTGGTGGACAGTAGGCTTCCGCCCATGGGGGAGGAACTGGGCGTCGCCGAGCGCAGCGCCGTCGCGACCTGGCCGCGGCGGGCGGTCGGCGGGCTGCTGGGGGTGTTGAGCGCGCCGGTGGGGGCGCTGTACCTGGGGCTGGCGGTCGGGTTGTTGGGGCCGCTGCTGCCCTGGCCGGGTGTCGGGCCGCGGGCGCGGGCCGTGCTGTACGGGGGTGCGGCCCGGCTGGCCGCCGTCGAACGGGGCCGTCGTGCCGCGTGGTTCGGCGACCTGTTTCCGGCGCACTACCGGGCCGGCGAGCGGGAGTTGCTGCGCTACCTGGCCCGCCGGACGGGGGCCGGGCTGGTCTCGGGGCTGGTGCTCGGGCTGATCGGGTTCGGCGCGGTGCTGGTGGTGCTGCTCGCGGCGGGCGTGCTGCGCGGCACGCTGAGCGTCGCGGACCTGCTGGGCCAAGTGCTGCTCGGCGGCGTCCTGCTGTTCCTCGCCGTCCAGGGCCTGGCCTCGCTCGCCGAGCTGGACGCGCGGCTGGCCCGCGAGTGCTTCGGACCGTCGGAGGCCGAGCTGCTGCGCCGCCGGATCGCCGAACTCGCCGACAGCCGCGCCGCCGTGCTGTACGCCGTGGACGCCGAGCGCCGCCGGATCGAACGCGACCTGCACGACGGCGTCCAGCAGCGGCTGGTCGCGCTGCGCCTGCTGCTCGGCCGGGCCCGGCGCGGCGGCGATGCGCAGCGCACCGACGAACTGCTGCGCCAGGCGCACCGGGAGGCCGCCGAGGTGCTGACCGAACTGCGCGAGGTCGCCTGGCGGGTCTACCCGTCCGCGCTGGACACCCTCGGGCTGGACGAGGCGCTGGCCGGCCTCGCCGAACGCTGCCCGATCCCGCTGCGGGTGCGGTACGCGGCCGTCGACGCGCTGCCCGGGCCGGTGCTCACCGCCGCGTACTTCGTGGTCAGCGAGTGCGTCACCAACGCCGCCAAGCACTCCGCGGCCGGCTCGATCGAGGTCGCCGTCGAGCGCGACGGCGCGCGGCTGGCCGTCCGGGTCGAGGACGACGGGCGCGGCGGCGCGGATCCGGCGGGCGGCGGCCTGTCCGGGCTGCGCGGCCGGGTCGCCGCCCTCGACGGGACGCTGCGTGTCCACAGCCCCGTCGGGGGCCCCACCGTCGTCACTGCGGAGCTGCCATGCGGGTGATCGTCGCCGAGGATTCGACCCTGCTGCGGGAGGGCCTGGTCAGGCTGCTCGCCGAGGAGGGGCACCGGGTGCTGGCCGCCGTCGGCGACGCGGAGGCGTTGCTCGCGGCGGTCGAGGCCGAGCCGCCGGACGTGGTGGTGGTCGACATCCGGATGCCCCCGACGCACACCGACGAAGGGGTGCGGGCGGCGGTGCGGATCCGCGAGCGCCGGCCCGAGGTGGGGGTGCTGGTGCTCTCGCAGCACATCGAACGCGGTTACGCCGCCCAGCTGTTGGCGTCCGGCGCGGAACGGGTCGGCTACCTGCTCAAGGACCGGGTGGCCGAGGTGGACGAGTTCCTGGACGCGCTCACCCGGGTCGGCTCGGGCGGCGCGGTGATCGACCCGGAGGTGGTGCGCCGGCTGGTGGTGCGCACCGAGCACGCCGACCCGCTGGCCCGGCTCACCCCGCGCGAGCGCACCGTCCTGGAGGCGCTCGCCGAGGGCCACACCAACGTGGCGATCGCCGCGCGGCTGCACCTGTCGCTGAGCGCGGTCGAGAAGCACCTGAACGCCCTGTTCGACAAGCTGGACCTGCCCCGCACGGCCGGGTACAGCCGTCGCGTGCTGGCCGTGCTGCGCTACCTCGGGGCCTGAGCCCCTCCTCGAACCCGGACCCCGGCCCGCGCAGCCTGGACCGGGCCCGGGCCGCGCGCGAGGATGGCGGTATGGATGCTGTGCAGCGGTTCGCCAAGGCCCGCACCGCGCTGCACGCGGTCGCCGAGCACCTGCTGGCCGGCCCGCAGTACCGGGCCGCGGGCACCGTCCGACTGCGCGCCTACCCGGGCGGGTTCGCCACCCGCTTCGAGCCCCGGCTGCGCGTCCGCAGTGCCCAACTGCTCAGCGCGGGAAGGGCGTTGGACCTGCCCGGGGCGAGCTGCGCGGAGCTCGGCGCGGCCGCCGGGATCGTCCCCGGCCGCCCCGAGGGCCTGTACCCGGACGGTTCGGGCGTGCCCCTCGACCAGCCGCTGGAGCTGGACGCTGCGGGCGCGGACGCCGTCGCCGCGTGCTTCGCGCACGGGGACGCGGCGCTGCGGGCGCTGTTCGCGCAGGCCGACCCGGTGCTGTGGCCCGAGCACTTCGACCTGGCGGTCACCGTGAACGGCGTGAACTACGGCCTCTCGCCGGGCGATGCCCACCTTGCCGAGCCGTACGCGTACGTCGGTCTGCCGACGCCCCGCAGCGGGGCGTTCTGGAACGCCCCGTTCGGCGCCGCCCGCACCCTCGCCGAGCTGGGCGACCTGTCCGCGACCACGGCGTTCCTGGCGGAGGGCCGCCGCCTCGCCTCGACGCTCTTGTAGCTTCCTCCAAGCCGGTTCGGCGAGGGTGGCCTTCCGGTTGTGTCGATCTTCAGGATTCCGGCGTGGGCTGGCCCCGGGCCGGGCAATCAGTGAGGATTGAACCCTGGGTGCGGCGCGCCCGGAGTGCGCCGCACGGCATCGCCGTACCGCGCCCCCGGTGAAACGTTCCTCCCGAGCCAGAGAGCCTCTTCATGCGCTTCCTGAACGACCTCAAGCCTGCGTACGACTTGACGTACGACGACGTCTTCATGGTCCCCAGCCGTTCCGCAGTCGGCTCCCGGCAGGGCGTCGACCTCTCCTCCCACGACGGCACCGGCACCACCATTCCGCTGGTGGTCGCCAACATGACCGCGATCGCCGGACGCCGGATGGCCGAGACCGTTGCCCGCCGCGGCGGACTGGTCGCCATCCCGCAGGACATCCCGATCGAGGTCGTCGCTGAGGTGATCGGCTGGGTCAAGCAGCGCCACCTGGTGCACGACACCGCGCTCACCCTCGCCCCCGGCGACACCGTCGCCGACGCCCTGGTGCTGCTGCCCAAGCGGGCGCACGGCGCGCTGGTCGTGGTCGACGGCGGAAAGCCCGTCGGCGTGGTCACCGAGGGCGACTGCCAGAGCGTGGACCGGTTCACCAGCCTCTCCGAGGTGATGTCCCGCGACCTGCTGCTGCTCGACGAGGCCATCGACCCGCGCACCGCGTTCGACCGCCTCAACGAGGCCCACCGCAAGCTCGCCCCCGTGGTCGCCCCGGACGGCACCCTGGTCGGCATCCTCACCCGGAAGAACGCGCTGCGCGCCACCCTCTACACCCCCGCCGTGGACGCCTCCGGGCGGCTGCGGATCGCCGCCACCGTCGGCATCAACGGCGACGTCGCCGGCCGAGCCAAGGCGCTGCTCGAAGCCGGCGCCGACGTCCTCGTGGTGGACACCGCGCACGGCCACCAGGAGTCGATGATCTCCGCGCTGCGCGCCGTCCGCGCCCTCGACCCGCAGGTGCCGATCGTCGCGGGCAACGTGGTCTCCGCCGCCGGCGTCCGCGACCTGGTCGAGGCCGGGGCGGACATCCTCAAGGTCGGCGTCGGCCCCGGCGCGATGTGCACCACCCGGATGATGACCGGCGTCGGCCGGCCGCAGTTCTCCGCCGTCCTCGAGTGCGCGACCGAGGCCCGCCGGCTCGGCAAGCACGTCTGGGCCGACGGCGGTGTCCGGCACCCGCGCGACGTCGCCATGGCGCTGGCCGCCGGCGCGTCCAACGTGATGATCGGCTCCTGGTTCGCCGGCACCCTGGAATCCCCCGGAGACCTCCAGACCACCGCCGACGGGCGCCACTACAAGGAGAGCTTCGGCATGGCCTCGGCCCGCGCCGTCCGCAACCGCACCTCCGAGGAGTCCGCCTACGACCGGGCCCGCAAGGCCCTGTTCGAGGAGGGCATCTCGCACTCCCGGATGTTCGTCGACCCCGCCCGCCCCGGCGTCGAGGACCTCATCGACTCGATCGTGGCCGGCGTCCGCTCCTCCTGCACCTACGCGGGCGCGTCCGACCTGGAGGAGTTCCACCAGAACGCGATCATCGGCCTGCAGAGCGCCGCCGGCTACGCCGAGGGCAAGCCGCTGCACTCCAGCTGGGCCTGACGCCCTGCTCCCGGGCGGGCTCCCCCCACAGGCGGGGGCCCGCCCGTTCCGGGCTCAGTTGGGGGACAGCGGGGTGAGCAGCGCCCGGCTGACCATGCCGACCGAGCCCGACAGTGCCTCGGCGACCAGCCGGAATGCCGGTGGCAGGCGGTGCATCTCCCACAGGGCCAGGACGGACGCCCAGGCGGCGTCGCGGGCCCGGTCGATGCTCCACACCCCGAGGATGTGCAGCAGCGGATCGCCGGCGGCCGGGGTCGGCAGCAGCGTGGTGCGGACCTGGGACTCCACCTGGGCGAGCAGGGTGTTGATCCGCAGGTAGTCGGCGCGCAGCTGCGTCGGCGTGCGGCCGGTCAGCCGGCAGGTCTCCAGGACGGCGAGCGGCAGGTCGTTCTCGATGTGCGCGTTCATCCCCGCCAGCGCGAACTGCAGCGGGTGCACGTTCGGCGCGTCCCGCAGTTCGAACAGCGGCCGCCAGCAGGCCGCCGGCCGCCGCCCCGCGCGGTCGTCGTCGACGGCGCCCAGGTAGCGGGCCGCGAACACGGCGTCCAGCTCCGCCATGGTCGCCGGGTCGTCGAAGTACGCGTCGGCGAGCCGGTCGCGCACCAGCCGCGTCACGGTCAGGTACATCGCGTTGAAGACCGCCACACCATCGGTGAGCGGCAACTCCGTCGCGATCCCCGCCATCCGGTCGACCACCTGGTCCACCGTCAGCACCACCGGCATGGTCATGGACATCCATTCTCCCTCGGTGACGATCCGACAAAGAGACGATGTGCTCACGATGGCAGGCCCCCGAGGCCCTGCCAAGCCACGACGCGCGGGCCCGGGGCGACGGCCCCATCCGCCTGCCGCCGGAGCTGTGCAGGAATCGCGGAGCCCGACAACTCCCGTACTGAACAGGTCAGTTGGATGACTCGGGTGCCATTTCGGCGCCGCTCGGCGCGGGGGCGCGCTCCGTGCGGCTCGGGCGAGTCGATCGGGTGCGAAAAAAGCAGGTGCGGGCGGGGAGAGGGGTGCGGCAGGATGGGGGTGCGGTGGAGCCGAGGGCTCCTGCCGCTTCCTGTTGCCGGAGGTTTCGCGTGGTGAAGCGATATTAGTGGCGGTCCCCACCGCCCTCCGGGCTGCCTGACGTGACGGCGGCCGGGCCTTCGGAATTCTTGGACGACCTGTGGTGATGCCTGCCCGGTGGGTGGGTGCGGTTGTCGTTCGTGGTCAGTGGTGTGCGGGTGGTGGGCGGGTGCGTCCGTTGTCTGTTGTTCCTGTTGCCCCGAGAGGATGGCCGTGGCTGCCACCGCATTCGACCGCAGTGTCGTGCTGATGAGTGAACTGATTGAGAAGGAAGGGGAGTTGAGGGAGGGCCCGGCGCTGGGCCGGTGGCTGGAGGTGCTGGCGGAGCGGCGGCGGGCCGACCTGTCGGAGCTGGCGCCGGCGCGGCAGGCCGCACTGCTGGGGGCGCGAGCGGCGGCGGTGTTGCCGGGGGAGCGCCGGTTGGGCGAACTCCTGGGGCAGGGGCGGCCGTTGACGGTGAAGTACGGCATCGACCCGACGGGTGCGGAGGTGCATCTCGGGCACGCGGTGCCGATGATCCTGGCCAGCAGGTTGCAGCGGATGGGGCACCGGGTGGTGTTCCTGGTGGGGGACGTGACGGCGCGGATCGGCGACCCGTCCGGCCGCAGCGCCGAGCGGCCGCCGCTGACCGCCGAGGACGTCACGCGCAACGTGGCGACCTACCGCGAGCAGGTCGGCCCGTTCTTCGACTTCGAGCAGGACGAATTCCGGTTCAACAGCGAGTGGTTGGGGCAGCTGGCACTGCCGGACTTCCTCGCCGTGCTGTCCCGGCTGCCGGCCTCGGCGGCGCTCCAGCGGGAGGACTTCCGGAGCAGGCTGGCCGAGGGCAGCGGGCTGACGCTGGCGGAGCTGGTGTACTCGGTGGTGATGGCGCTGGACTCGGTGGAGCTGGTCGCGGACATCGAACTCGGCGGCCTGGACCAGCTGTTGAACCTCCAGATGTGCCGCCGGGTGCAGGGCGTGCACGGCCAGGAGCCGGAGGTGGTGCTGGCGACGGGGCTGATCGAGGGCACCGACGGCACCGGCGCGAAGATGAGCAAGTCGAAGAACAACTACGTCGGACTGGCCTTCCCCGCCGAGGAGATGTTCGGCCGCCTGATGGCCTGCGCGGACCGGCTGCTCCCCGACTACCTCCGGCTGCTCACCGAACTCCTCGACGAGGAGGCCGAGTTGCTGATCGCCCAGGCCGCCGACGGCCGACGCCACCCGATGGCGGTGAAGACCCTGCTCGCGGCCGCCGTCACTGCCACCGTGCACGGCGTCCCGGCCGCCCTCGCCGCCCGGGACGCCTTCCGGGCCCGCTTCTCCCGCCGCCGCTTCTCCGAGGCCGGCCCGCTGCCCGCCGTGGACGCGGCCGGGCACGGCGCGGCGACGCTCGGTGAGGTGCTGGTGAGGATCGGCGGCCAGCTGCCGAGCCTCAACCAGGTCCGCCGGGTCGCCGAGGCGGGCGGACTGCGGCTGGTGGTGGAGGGCACGGACGGCGGGCAGCGCACCCTGCCGCTGTCCCGCGGCGACGCCGACGAGCGACTGCTGGTGGTGCTCGGGGCCCACGACCTGGCGCGGGCGAGCGCGCAGCGCCGGGTGTTCCTGCGCTGCGGCCGGAAGGTGCTGGAACTGACGTAGCGTCAATTGGAGGATCGAACAAGGGGCATAGGCGGCCGGCCAAAGAATTGATCAGTGCGAACGGCGGGCCGCCCAGCGGACCTGACGGCGCGTCAGGATGCCTGCAGCACAATCGGGTTGGTGAGCGCCGCCATCGGCCCCCACGGCAGCTCCGGCCCCATCGAGTTGCCCTTGCCGGGGGTGCCGTCCGCCCTGGGGCGGCGGACTTCGGCGCGGACGTAGCCGGCGAGGGAGGCGGTGGTGCGCCAGGTGACGGTGCCCGTGCCGTCGGCGGGCAGGGACTCCTGGTGGAGCTGGCCCTCGTCGGTGATCAGGCGGACGGTGCCGCCGGGGACGCCGGAGACGGTGAGCCGCACGTCGACGGGGGCGTCGGCGGGGACGGTCAGGCGCTCGCCGACGGTGGCCCGGCGGCCGTGGCCGGTGGCGGTGAACTCCAGTTGGACGGCGGAGGATTCGGCGATCCAGCTGTGGCCGGCACGCAGGGCGGTGAGGACGGCGGTGCGGTTGAGGTCGTCGGCGTGGACGACGTTGTGCGGGGTGCCGATGACCTGCGGGGCGCTGTGGGCGTCGCTGTTGCCGAGGGCGGGCAGCCAGCTGCGGCCCTCGCGGAGGGCGGTGGCGAGGTTGGCGTCCCAGGTGTCGACGGCGGATTCGTCGTCGTAGGTCCAGGGGCCGTTCCAGACCTCGACGCCGTCGGCGTCCTGGTAGCCGAACTTCCACTGGCAGGCGACGTAGGGGCAGTACGGGTGGGCGGCGATCACCAGGCCGCCGTGCCGGCGGACCTGGCGGGCGAAGCGCGGGAACTGTTCGTCGCGGGCGCGGTAGCGCCAGTCCACGAACTGGCCGGGGTCGAGGCCGAGGGCCAGCCAGTGGCCGTTGCGGGTGGTGATCTCCTCGCCCGGCACGATCAGCAGGTCGGGGCCCGCGAGCGGTCCCCAACTGCCATGCGAGGACGAGGTGTTGTGGTCGGTGGAGACGATGAAGTCGAGGCCGGCGGCGCGGGCCCCGGCGGCCACCTCGGCGGGGAGGCGGCGGCCGTCGGAGTGGACGGTGTGCAGGTGGCAGTCGCCCCGATACCAGGCGCGGCCCCGGCCGCGGGCGCGCTCGGGCGGGTAGCTGGGCGTGAAGGCGGGGCCGGGCGTGCCGAAGCGGAGGGTGATCTGCACGGTGTAGGCGAGTCCGGCGGGGGCGATCTGGTAGGGGCCGAGCACGACGTGCCAGGTGCCGGGGTTGATCGGTCCGGGCAGGTAGCCGGGCGTGGCGGCCTCGGCGGAGAGGCTGAACTCGGTGCGGAAGCCGCCCGACCAGCCCCGGAAGCCCTCGCCGCCGAGGGCGGTGCCGCGTTCGTCGAAGATGCCGATGTCGCAGGAGTTCCCGGGGGTTCCGGGCGGGACGGTGGGCCGGTCGTAGCTGTAGGAGACCGCGATCTCCCGTACTCCGCGCGGCACTTCGAACGGCAGGTAGACGAAGTCCGGTGCACCGGTGGGGAGTTGGCCGGTGAGTGTGAGTGTGCGGTCGGCGGCGGCCTGCGCCCGGCCGACGCCCGCGCCGAGCGCAGCGGTGGCGGCGGCGGCCACGGCGCCGGTCCGCAGCAGGGTCCGGCGGCCGGGCAACGCACCGTCGGGGGAAGGGAGTTGGTCGGTCACGGCAGTCTCCGGAAAGGTCGTCGGGGCGGGCTCGCCCGGCTGCCTACCCGAGGGGATGAACCGGTGGTGAGGGGGAGTCCACGGGCGGGCGGAGAGTCGGTGAAGGTCGACCGGACATCGGGCGTACGCGGGGCAGGCATCGGGTGAATCCCCGGCATGAATATGACGAACTGATCATCCGTCAGTAATATGCCGCCCAGGGCTCGTTCCTCCGCACCGGAGGTACGAGCCGTGTCGTTGCCGGTCCCGTCGAGGCGGCCCTAGCACCAGCCGGGGGCCCGTGGCGAGGGATCGCCGCGACTGCCGCTCGTCCGGGTGAATCCGGGGCGGGAGGCTGCTGTGGGGTGCGTGGTGCGACAAGCCTAAGAGCCCCGGCGAGGGGCGCACGGCATGTTCCCGAGTGTTCGAAACCTCCTGCCATCAGCCACAACTCCGCTGGTGGAAAAGGATGATGACGAACCGTCGGAGCTGTCGTGCACCGGCTATGCTGCTTCGCGCCCGGGCCCCGCCGCACTGCCCGGACCCGCGTTTCCCATCCCTTTGACGTATGAGGACACCGATGCTTCGACCCGGATCGTCGCCAGGAAACCGACTGCCCGCAGCCGTACTCGTCGTCCTGCTGCCCGCGGTCGTGATCGGCACGACCGCGGCCCTCGCCGCGACCGTCGGGCCCGGGCACGCGGTCTGGGGAATCCTGCTGTGCGGTCTGGTGGGCGCCGCGGCGGCGGTGGCGGCCGGCGCCGAAGCGGCCCGCCGCGGCCGCGCCCTGGACGAGGCCCGCGCGGCCGGCGCCCGGCGCGAGCAGGAGGCGCTCGCCCGCCTCGCCAGGCAGCAGGCCGGCATGCTCGACCTCGCCAAGAACGAACTGCCCGAGGCCGTCGACCGGCTCCAGCGCGGCGAATTCGTCACCGACGTGCTGCGCTCCTACGAACAGCGCCACCTCGCCAACGTCGGCGAGGACTTCCACGAGGCCCGGCAGGCCGTGCTGCGCGCCACCGTCGAAGCGGTCGACAACGAGGAGGCGATGCGCGAGGCCACCCAGCGCGCCTTCGTCAACATCGCCCGCCGCGTCCAGGCGATCGTCCACCGCCAGGCCGTCGACCTGCGGGAGATGGAGGAACGGCACGGCGACCTGCCCGCCGTCTTCGACGACCTGCTGCTGCTCGACCACGGCAACGCGCTGATCGGCCGCCTCGCCGACTCCATCGCCGTCCTCGGCGGCGCCCGCCCCGGCCGCCAGTGGAGCAAGCCCGTCCCGCTGTACAGCGTGCTGCGCGGCGGCATCTCCCGCATCCTCGACTTTCGCCGGGTCGAACTGCACCCGGTCTCCGAGGTCGCCGTCGTCGGCCCCGCCGTCGAACCGCTCATCCACGCCCTCGCCGAACTCCTCGACAACGCCACCCGCTACTCGCCGCCGCAGACCGACGTCCACCTCACCGCCGTCGAAGTGCAGACCGGCATCGCCATCGAGATCGAGGACGGCGGCCTCAGCCTCGGCGAGGAGGGCCGGGCCCGCGCCGAACGGATGCTGGAGGAGGCCCGCTCCGGCATCGACCTCAACGACCTCGGCGAAACCCCGCGACTCGGCCTCGCGGTGGTCGGCCGACTCTCCCGCGCCTACGGCTTCCAGGTCTCGCTACGCCCGTCCGCGTACGGCGGCGTGCGCGCCGTGCTGATCGTCCCGCAGCAGTACATCACCACCGCCCCCGCGCCCAGCCGCGCCCACGGCATCGGCCGGATGGCCACCGCCCACCCGATGGCCGTCAAGACCCACCCCACCGAGCCGCAGCCGCACGTCTGGACCGGAACGGCCGGCCGGCCCGCCGACACCCGGACGCCCCCCGCCCCGTTCACCGCCACCGACAGCCCCACCGGCGGATTCGCCGCGGCCGCCGCCTCCGCGCCCGCCATGGGCCGGCGGCGGGCCCCGGCGCCGGCCCGGACCGAGGACGACTACCCGGTGGTGACCGAACGCACCGCCAACGGCCTGCCGCAGCGCCGCCGCCACGCCGCGATGCTGCGCCCGGGCATGCCGAACCCCCGGCAGCCGCAGGCCCCCCAAGCCCCCCAACCCGCCGCCGAGCCGGTCCAGCCCGGCCTGTGGCTGGCCGCGTTCACGGAAGGGGTCAACGGCACCACGCCCGGCACTCCGCCGAACGGCCGCCACGCCAGTGAAGAGTCAGCAGGGAAAGGCGACAAGTGATTCAGCAACGGACCAACATGGACTGGATGCTCAGGGACCTCGCGGAGAGCGTCCCGCACGCACGGCACGCCATCGTCCTGTCGGCCGACGGCCTGCGGCTGGCCCAGCACGGCACCGACCCGGACACCGCCGACCGGCTGGCCGCCGCCTGCGCCGGACTGCAGAGCCTGGCGCACGCGGTCGGCAACGAGTTCCCGCACGGCGACGGCCGGATGCGGCTGGTGGTGATCGAGGTCGGCGGCGGCTTCTTCTACCTGATGGCGGCCGGCTCCCGGGCGTTCCTCGCGGTGCTCGCCGACGAGGGCGTGGACGCCGGACTGGTCGGCCAGCGGATGCGCGACCTGGTCGCGCGGATCGGCGAGCACCTCACCACACCCGCCCGCACAGGCGACCAGCTCGCGTGAACCGGGGCCACCGATGAGCAACTGGGAACAGGGCGGCCCCGAGCGGTTCTTCGTGATCACCCGGGGCCGCGACCGGGAGCAGGCCGCGACCGGCTTCGACCTGGTCACGCTGATCATCGCCCGCTCCCGGCCCGAACCCACCATGCAGCCCGAGCACGCGGCGATCCTGAGGATCTGCGGCTCACCGCTGTCGGTGGCCGAGATCTCCGCATACCTGCGGCTGCCGAACAGCCTGGTCATCGTCCTGCTCGCCGACCTGATGGCCGCGCACAGGATCGAGGCCCGCGCGCCCATCCCGCCGGCCGCCCTTCCCGACCTTTCCCTGTTGGAGGCAGTGATCCATGGACTTCAGCGGCTCTGAGCCGGTGCGCGGGCCGCGCGAGGCCGAACTCCTCCCGGCCACCGTGGCCGCCGCCGTCAAGGTCGTCATCGTCGGCGGCTTCGGAGTCGGCAAGACCACCCTGGTCGGCTCGGTCAGCGAGATCCGCCCGCTGACCACCGAGGAGACCATGACCGAGGCCGGCATCGGCATCGACGACCTGGCCGGGGTGGAACGCAAGAGCTCCACCACCGTCGCGATGGACTTCGGCCGCATCAGCCTCAGCGAGCAGCTCGTGCTGTACGTCTTCGGCACCCCCGGCCAGGAACGCTTCTGGTTCCTGTGGAACGGGCTGTTCGAAGGCGCGCTCGGCGCGGTCGTGCTGGTCGACACCCGACGCCTGGAAGTCAGCTTCGACGTCCTGGGCCGACTGGAGGACCGCGGTGTGCCGTTCGTCGTCGCCGTCAACTCCTTCCCCGAGTCCCCGGCGTACCCGCTCGACGAACTCCGCGGCGCGCTCGACCTGCCGCCGCACGTGCCGATCGTCGAATGCGACGCCCGCTCCCGGGAGTCCAGCCGCGACGTGCTGATGGCACTGATGCGCTACCTGTACGAACTCGCCGCCCAGCCCGTCGGCTGACGCCCCCCTCGCGTCCCGACCCTCTCCCCCGGAGACCTCCGTGATCCCCGAAGAGCGCACGTACCACGGCGCCGTCCCCCCGCCCGGCTGCCCGGCCCACGGCGCCACCCCCCTCCAACAGGACGACCTGCGGCGGCTGTTCGGGCCCGAGGCCGAGGCCGACCCGGCGGGCCTGTACGAGAAGCTGCGCGCCGAGCACGGCGACGTCGCGCCCGTGCTGCTGCACGGCGACCTGCCGGCCTGGCTGGTGCTCGGCTACTCCGCCAACCTCACCGCGATGCGCACCCCGTCCCGGTTCTCCCGGGACTCCCGCCGCTGGACCGAGTTCCAGCAGGGCCGGGTCGCCCCCGACTCCCCGGTGCTGCCCGTCATCGCCTGGCAGCCCACCTGCTCGTTCGTCGACGGCGAGGAGCACCGCCGGCTGCGCACCGCCGTCACCGACGGCCTCAACAGCTTCGACCGGCGCGGCATGCGACGCTACGTCACCCGCTTCGCCGACCAGCTGATCGCCGGGTTCGGCACCACCGGCCGGGCCGAACTGGTCTCCCAGTTCGCCGAACACCTGCCGATGCTGGTGATGACCCAGGTCGTCGGCATGCCCGAGGAGTACGGCCCCCGGCTGGTCGAGGCCGCCCGCGACCTGGTCCGCGGCACCGCGACCGCCGTCGCCTCCAACGAGTACGTCGTCCAGTGCCTGCAGCGCACCATCGACCGCAAGCGCACCGACCCCGGCCCCGACCTGGTCACCCGGCTGATGCAGCACGAGTCCGGGCTGAGCGAGGACGAGGTGCTCCAGCACCTGCGCTCGGTGCTGCTGGCCGCCAACGAGACCACCATCAACCTGATCTCCGAGACGCTGAAGATGGTCCTCACCGACGGCCGCTTCCGCGCCCACCTGTCCGGCGGCCAGATGACGCTGCCCGACGCGCTCGACCAAGTCCTGTGGGACTCCCCGCCGTTCATGCTGGTCCCCGGCCGCTGGGCGACCGGCGACACCGAACTCGGCGGCCGCCGCATCAAGGCCGGCGACATGCTGCTGATCGGCCTCGCCGCCGGCAACACCGACCCCGCGGTGCGGCCCGACCTCAACAAGCCGCTGTTCGGCAACCGTTCGCACCTGGCGTTCGGCAGCGGCCCGCACGAGTGCCCCGGCCAGGAGATCGGCCGGGCCATCGCCGAGACCGGCATCGACATCCTGCTCACCCGCCTGCCCGACCTCCAACTCGACGTCACCGAGGACGAGTTGGTCTGGCGCGGCAACTGGATGTCGCGGCACCTCACCGAGCTGCCGGCCAGCTTCACCCCCCGCACCGTGCTCCAGCCGCAGGACCCGACCACCACCGCCAGCGCCCCGGTGATCTCCACCCCCGCGCCGGCACCGGCCGCGCCGCCGGCCGCCGCGACCCCGGACCCCGTGCCCGCCGTGCCGGAGCAGCGCCCCCGCGGCCGCTGGGCGGCGCTGCTGGCGAAGCTGCGCGGCTGACCGGCCGACGCGCGCAGTGACGCCCCCGGTACCGGTTCTCCGGCGCCGGGGGCGGTGCCGTGTGCAGCGCGGGGCGTGGTCGCGCATCGGTCGGATGACCAGTCGTGGAGCGTGCGGCGGTCGTTCGCCGGGCCGTCGGCCCGTGGGTATCGCCGCAGGTCAGGGCGGTTTTCCGGGGCTTCCGGGCGGTTCGGTGAGCCGCGCGGGCGGCCGGTCGGGCGGTTGGTCGGCGCCGCCCGGGGCCGGTAGGAATTCCGTCGGGACGAGGGACGTGCGGACGCACCCGACTCCCGCCCCGGCCGCCGCCGTACACGAACCTTCGACGCGCCGATTATGCACCGATCGGCCGCGGTCGAACCCCTCGGGTGTGCGGCCCCCGGGCCGGGGCTCACCACCGACCAACACGATGGGACCTCTCGTGCACCACACGGTCACCACCACCCTCCTGCCCGCCGCCACCGAACACCCCACCGTCGTCCCGGCCCAGCGCCGGGCCCCCGCGACGGGCGGCGGCCCGATCGACCTGCTGCCGACACCGGCCGGCGCCGCCGACGGGCAGTACGTCCACGTCACCCTGCACCTCGCCGGACGGGCGGTGCTGCGCCGCAAGGGCGCCGAACTGCCGCTCACCGCAGGCGATCTGGTGATCAGCAGCGGCCCGCACCCCGAGCACCTGCTGCGCTCGGGCGACTGCACCGGCCGCACGTACCGGGTGCCGTGCGGGACACTCGGCATCTCCGCCGCCGAGATACGCGCCGCCGGCACCCTGCTCGCCCCCGGCTCCACCGGCCACGGGGCGCTCGCCTCCCGCTTCCTCACCGCACTGGCCGAATGGTCCGACGACCTGGGCGCGCTGGCCCGCATCCGGCTCGCCCGCAGCGCCGCCGACCTGCTCGCACTCGTCGTCGCGGATCTGCTCGACCAGGACCAGCACGACCCGGCCGACGACCCCACCGCGCTGGCCGCCCGTGTCCGGGACCACATCGAGCGGAACCTGACGGACCCCGAACTGTCACCGGAATCCGTCGCGCGGGCCCACGCCATCTCGGTCCGCTACCTGCACAAGCTCTTCCAGCGCCAGGGCACCACCGTCGGGCGCTGGATCCGCCACCGCCGCCTGGAAGCCTGCCGCCGCGAACTCGACCGCCCCCCGCACCGCCGCCTGCCCGTCGCCGTGGTGGCCGGCCGCTGGGGCTTCGCCAGCGCCTCCCACTTCAGCCGCGTCTTCCGCGAGGCCTACGGCCTGACCCCCACCCAGTGGCAGACCCGGGGCCCGATCGGGGGAGCGGACGGCGAGGCAGCGGAGCGGCGGGGGGCCGACGGCTCGCGGTAGGCGGCTCGGGGCTGTCGCTGTTGGCGTGCGCGTGCGCCGGGCGCCGGGGGGAGGAGGGGAGGAGGGTGCGGGGGCGTGGCTTCCGGACGGTGGGGTCCGGTGGGCGCGGGCCGCCGGGCGGTGTTGGCGTGTGCGGACGGGGGCTTCGCCGGGCGTCAGCAGGCTCTTTGCCGCGCGCCGGCAGGCTCGTTCGTCTGCACGTGCGGCCGCCGGCCTTTCCGGGCGGTGCGGCGTTGGGGATGTCGCTTCGCGCTGGTTTGCGGGTGGTGGCAGGTCACGCGCGGCGGGCCGAGCGGCTGTAGGGCGTCGGGTTGCTGTGTTGCGTGCGCTGTTTGCCGGTCGTCCGCGCGGCGCGGCGCGGGCCGACGGGTGGTGTTGCCGTACGCGGATGCGGGCTTCGCCGGGCGTCGGCAGGCTCTTCGCAGGCCTGCGGCCGCCGAGCTCCGGGAGGTGTGGCGTCGGCGGCCGGTCGCGTGCGGTGGGCGTGTGATGGAGCCGGGCTCCGGGCGCTGGGGCCCACGCTCGGCGCTGCCCGCAGCAGGCCCTGGCCGTTCGGTTGGCGGGCCGGTCGGCCGCGCGGCGTCGGGCTTGTGGTGGTGGGAGGGGCGCTTGCCGGTTGCCGGGGCGGTGCGGGTCGCCGGCGGTGTGGCCGTGCGAGGGGCAGGCCGCGGGTACCTGCGTCCGCCGATCTCCCCGGAGGGTGTCGCGTCGGCTGCCGGCCCGAAGCGTTGGGCACGGGTCTTCGCGGGCGGTGAGGTCGCCGGGAGTTTCACTCGTGCGGGTGAGGGACGGTGGGCCGGACGGCCCGTGGCAGGATGTTCGTGACCTGACGGAACGGCAGAACGGCGAGGCCAGCGACATGACGACCGTCCCTGGGAGGGCCGGCCAGTACCGGGAGCCGGGGTTGCTCGGGCGGGAACGGGAGGCGGCCCGGATCGCCGAGCTGGTCGAGGTCGCGGCCGGGGGCGGCCAGGGGGCGTCCGTGCTGGTGCTGACCGGTGAGCCGGGGGCGGGGAAGACCTCGCTGCTGGACCACGCCGCCGACTCGGCCGCCGCAAAGGGCGCGCTGGTGCTGCGGGCCCGGGGCAGTGAGAGCGAGTGCGGGATCGGCCTGGCCGCGCTGCACCAGCTGCTGCGGCCGCTGCTGCCGGGGGCGGGCCGGCTGCCGGAGAGCCAGCGGCGGGCGGTCCGCGGCGCGTTCGGCGTCGGCGCCCGGGCGGGCGAGCCGGTCGACCCGCTGCACCTGCGGGTCGGCGTGTCGACGCTGGTCGGGGACGCCGCCGCCCGGCAGCCGCTGCTGCTGGTGGTCGACGACCTGCAGTGGCTGGACCTCGGCTCACTCGACCTGCTGGCCTTCGTCGCCCGCCGACTGGACGGCGAGGCCGCCGCGCTGCTGGCCGCCGCCCGGGAGGACACCGTCCCGCTGCGCTTCGACCGGGACTTCCCGCAACTGGCCGCCGGACCGCTGGACCGCGCCTCGGCCGGGCTGCTGCTGGACGCCCAGCCGGTCCCGCCGCGCGGTCGGGCCCGGGCCCGGATCCTCCAGGAGGCGGCCGGGAACCCGCTGGCCCTCGTGGAGCTCAGCCGCGCCCTCGCGCACGGCCGCTCCGAGTCCGACGGCAGCCGGGCACTGCCGCTGACCCGGCGGCTGGAGAACCTGTTCGCCGCCGACCTGCCGGACCTGCCGCCGGACACCCGCCGGGCACTGCTGCTCACCGCCGCCACCGACACCGGCGAGCTCTCGGACGTGGTCGGCGCGGCCGGCGGCCTGGACTGCCTGCGCGCGTTGGAGCCCGCCGAACGCGCCGGACTGGTCCGCGTCGAGGAGGGCCTGCTGCGACTGCGGCACCCGCTGGTCAGGTCGGCGATCTACGGCGCGGCCTCGTTCGCGGAACGCCGCGACGCCCACCTGGCGCTGGCCAGCGCGCTCGCCCACGAACCCGACCGGCAGGCCTGGCACCTGGCCGCCGCCGCGACCGGCCCCGACGACGCGGTCGCCGACGCGCTCGCCGCCAGCGCCGAACGCTCCCGCAGCCGGGGCGGCCACGCCGCCGCCGCGGCCGCCCTGGAACGCGCCGCCGACCTGACGCCCGACCCCGAGCAGCGCGCCCGGCGGCTGCTGGCCGCCGCCAGGTCTGCCATGTTCGGCGGCCACCCGCAGTGGGTCGGAGACCTGACCGCCCGCGTCCCCGCGTGCACCGACCGCCCCGCGCTGCGGGCCGACGCGGGCGTGCTGTCCGGCTGGTCGCTGGGCGTGACGCTGCGCCACGACGCCGCGCTGGAGACCCTGCTGCGGGTCGCCGAGCAGCACCTGGACACCCTGCCCGAGGCGGCGTTCGCCGCGCTGGGCGTGGCCTCGACGTCCGCGTTCGCTTCCGGCGACCCGTTCCACCGGGCCGAGCTGCGGCGGCTGGCCGCCCGCGCGGCCGGCCCCGCCGAGCCGTACACCCGGGCCTGGATCGCGGCCGCGACCGACCCGCACACCGGCCGGGCCCGCGCACTGGAGCTGCTCGCCGAAGCCCGTGCGGCGATGGGCGAGAACGACCTGAGCGCGCTGACCGTGCTCGGCGGCACCGCCTGGTGCCTGGACGAGACGGCGCTCGCCCAGGACCTGCTCGGCCGGGCCCTGGACCACCTGCGCCGGGCGGGCACGGCCGGCACCAACGCCACCGTCTCGCAGGCCGTCGCGCTCGCCCAGTACGAGGCCGGGGCGTGGACGGCGGCCCGCAACAGCACCGAGGACACGCTGTGGATGGCCGCCGAGGCCGGTGCCGAGCTGGCCGCCGTCGGGGCCCGGATCCTGCAGGCCACCCTGGACGCCCGGCAGGGCGACCCGGCGGCCCGGGAACGCGCCGAGGCGGCGGTGTCCGGCGTCGACCTGCGCCGCTCGCTGGCCCTCCAGGTGCGCCACCGGGTGGCGCTGGCGACCGCCGCGACCGCGACCGGCGACCACGCCGAGGCCTACCGTCAGCTGCGCGCCGCGTTCACCCGGGACATCCGGCCGCGCCCGCTGCACTACCACGCCTCGCTGTACTACCTGGGCGACCTGGCGGCGGCCGCCGTGCACGCCGACGAGGTCGCCGACGCCCGCGCGGTGCTCGACGCCGTCGGACCCGACCTCGGCGACGACCGTTCGCCCAGGCTGCACGCGATCGCCGAGCGGGCGGCGGCGCTGCTCGCCGACGGCGACGAAGCGGAGCGGCACTTCCGGGCGGCGCTGGCCGACCCCGCCGGGGCCGGCTGGCCGTTCGAGCGGGCGCAGACCCAGCTCGACCACGCGGAGTGGCTGCGGCGCCGGCGGCGGTCGGCGGAGGCCCGGCCGCTGCTCGGCGCGGCGCTGGAGACCTTCCGCCGGCTCGACGCCCGGCCGTGGCGCGACCGGGCGGCCGCCGAACTGCGGGCCGCCGGCGCGGACGTGCCCGCCGCCGGCGCCGCGGCCGCGCCGGCGCCGCTCACGCCGCAGGAGCTGCGGATCGCCGAACTCGCCGCCCGCGGCCTCACCAACCGGGACATCGCCGCCCGGCTCTACCTGTCGCCGAGGACCGTCGGCTACCACCTGCGGAAGGTGTTCGCCAAGCTCGGCATCCGGGCCCGCGCCCAGCTGCGCGACGCGCTCGGCGCGACGGCCTGACCGCCGCCCGCCCGGGGCCCTCCCCCACAGGGGGCCGCCGGGCGGACGCGGTCCGGTGCTTCCGGGCTGCTTACTTTCAGGCGCCTACTTGCAGGCGCCGAGGTCTTCCCAGACGCCCCACTGGCCGGTGGAGCCGGGCTGGGTGCCCTGGGTCCACCACTTGGCGCGCCAGTTGTGGTTGCCGTAGGAGACGGTCTCACCGCCGTTGTAGACCCGCGCCGGGTCCCACGCGGCGGCCGTGCAACTGCCGTTGCCGCCACCCGGGGTGCCGCCGCCGGTGCCGCCGATGTTGACGTCGATGCAGGAGTAGAAGGCGTTGTTGGTGTCGGAGACGTTCCACACCGCCAGGACCTTCTGCCGGCCCGTGAAGCTGCCGAAGTTCACCTGGTGGCTGACGTCCGCCGGGGGCTGCTGGTTGTTGCCGGAGAACTGGCCGATCAGCGTGCCGCCGATGAAGTACTGCCAGTTCGCGGTGGCGTGGCGGGCCGTCAGGTGCCAGTTGAAGGTCTGCGTGGACGTGACGTTGGTGACCTGCCAGGGCTTCGAGTCGTCGTCCAGCTCGGCGTACTCGGAGTGCCCGCCGCTGCAGCTGAACAGCCCCTTCGGGCCCTCGACGCTCTGCGGCTCGTACTTGATCTGCCCGCACACCACCACGCCGTTGGCGCACTGCGCCTGCCGGCTGGCCGGGTCGGTGACCCAGCCGTGGGCGCTGGCGGTGCCGGCCGAGACGGTCAGCCCGATCAGCGGGGCGACCAGCGCGCCGATCGCGGCGGTCACCTTTCTGTTTGCCTTCATTTCCGTGCCTTCCTGATGTGGGGTCAGGGCAGTCCCTCCCGGCGGGCGGTGGGGCGGGCCGGGAGACGGTCATAGGTCTAGACCGGATGCCGAGGGAGACGATAGCGGCGTACCGGCGGCGGTCAAGGGGTTGCGGCGGATTGGCCCGATGCCCTATGGGAGTCGGGCGTCCGGGTGGAGCTGCCAGACCCGGGCCGGGGGCAGGTTCGCCAGCACGGTGCGGCAGGCGGTCCGGCCGCCGCGCAGGTGGGCGGCCAGGGCGCGCTCGGCCGCCGCGTGCCGGTGCAGCTCGGCGCGGGTGGCGAACACCGCCCGGGCGCGGCGGGTGCCCAGGTAGGAGAACCAGGTCAACGTGCCGCCGGGGTGCAGCAGTTCGAGGTAGCGGGCCATGATGCGGTCGACCTGCGCGGGCGTGAAGTTGGTCAGCGGCAGACCGGAGACGATCACGTCGTAGCGGCGGTCGGTGGCCAGCTCCTCCACGTACGCCTGGTGCACCGTCACGCGGCTCTCGCACCGCTGGGCGGCCACCAGCTCGCGCAGCCGGGCGGCGAAACGCGGGTTCGCCTCCACCACGTCCAGCCGTGCGCCGCGTGGCAGTTGGGGCAACAGGACGCGGGTCACGGCGCCGGTGCCCGCGCCCGCCTCCAGGACGTCGATCGGATGCGG
The DNA here is from genome assembly GCF_053602195.1 of Kitasatospora sp. NPDC004531. Classification (NCBI taxonomy): domain Bacteria; kingdom Bacillati; phylum Actinomycetota; class Actinomycetes; order Kitasatosporales; family Streptomycetaceae; genus Kitasatospora; species Kitasatospora sp. NPDC004531. Next base: position 137,353 of record NZ_JBSGDD010000004.1, read on the forward strand.
GGCGCGGGCCCGCACCGGGGCGGCCAGCGCGTGCGCGAGGGCCCGGCTGCTCGGGGCGACCGCGCCGGTGGTGCGCAGGTCGCGGACGGCTTCGCGGAGGAACGCCCAGCCGTCGGCGCGGGGGCGGGGCGGGGGAGGGGTCGGTGCGGCCGTCCCGGGCTGTTCCGGCTTGTTGGTCTGCTCGGTCTCTTTGGTCTGCTCGGGCTGTGCGGGCTGCTCGGTCATAGCTTCGACGCTAGGAAGCGCGGGAGCCGTGGTGATCCGCCGTCCGGCGACCTCCGCCATCGACCAAAGTCGGTGGTGGGAACGGCCGTTCGTCGCTGGCGGCGGTCGGGCAGGATGGCTTGTATGGACGTCATGGGGTGGTGGCGGAGACCGTTGTGGGCGGACGTGGGGCGGGCGTTGGTCCTGGCGTTCCTGGTGGTGACGGTCTCCGCCAACAGTGCCCAACTCGACGGCGGGCGGCAGCGGTTGGCCGTGACGGTGGCGGCCGGGTGCTGCGCCCTGTTGCTGACTGTCCGTCAACTACGGCTCTTTGTTGCCCCATTGGCGGTGGTCGTCGTCACCGCTTGGTGGGGGTGGCTGACCGATCTGCTGCTGGCCGTGGTGCTGTTCGACCTGGCGGTCGCGCGGCGCACCCGGACGGCGCTGCTGTGCGCGGCGCTCGCGCTGACGGGCAACCTGGCGGGGGTGCGGGCGGCGTCGGTGTGGGTCGGGCAGCGGTGGCTGTCCACCGTGACGGTGCTGCTGTTCGGGCTGGTGCTGGGCCTGTGGCAGGGCAACCGGCGGCGGCTGGTGCAGACCCTCGCCGGGCAGGTCGAACAACTGCGGGTGGAGACCCGGCTGCGCGAGGACGCGGCGCGGGCCGCCGAACGGTCCCGGATCGCCGCCGAGATGCACGACGTGCTCGCCCACCGGCTCAGCCTGATCGCCCTGCACACCGGCGTCCTCGCCACCCGGCGGGACACCCTGCCCGCCCCCGTCGCCGACCGCCTCACGGTGCTCCGCGCCACCTCCGTCGAAGCGCTCACCGACCTGCGCGAGGTGCTCGGCGCCCTCCACGACCCGCACGCCGTACCGGCCGCCGCGCCCGCCGTCCGCGAGGTCGCCGCACTGGTGGAGGACGCCCGCGCCGCCGGACAGCAGGTCGCACTCACCGTCACCGGCCGGGCCCCCGACGCGCCGACCACACACCGCCTGGCCGCCTACCGCATCGTCCAGGAAGCCCTCACCAACGCCCGCAAACACGCGACCGGGGCGCCCGTGGAGGTCCGGATCGACTACCGCCCGCCCGCCACCCGGGTCGAAGTCACCAACGCCCCCGGCACGCCCGGCACCGCCACCGTGGACTCCGGCTACGGCCTGATCGGCCTGCGCGAACGCGTCACCGCCCTCGGCGGCCATCTCGACGCCGGCCCGGCGGGCACGGGCTCCTGGCGCCTGTCGGCCATGCTCCCGCACCCGGCGGCGAAGGGTGGCGGCGCGTGAGCGGGCTTTCGGCGGTGGGGCGGGAAAGCGCTTTCCGGTTGGGTGTGGCGGCGGGATCGGTTGTTGCCGGACCCAATGGGAAAACGCTTTCCCGTTCCTCCGCCCGGCAGGCCACCCGCACAGTGCGGCCAGCCATCGAGCCTGCGCGGAAAGCGTTTACCCGCCCCGCTGACAGAAATTGTTCGCACAACACCACTCGCCGGCACCCTAAACCGGAAAGCGCTTTCCCGCCCACCGTCAGCAGGCCACCACCCCATCGGGTACCGCCCGCCACCAAACCCCCATGGAAAGCGGTTACCCATCTCGCCGACAGCAATTGTTCGCACAGGGCCACAATCCGAACAGTTTCTGTCAGCGGAGCGGGCAAGCGCTTTCCCCGCAGGCCCGGCGAACGCTGTCATCGAATGACCGGTCTCCCGGCGTCAGACCTGGTAAGCGCTTTCCGCCCGAACGCCGCCCCCGCCTGAACCGCCTTCCGACGGCAGAGCCGGTAAGCGCTTTCCGCACGCACTCGCAAAAGGACGGTCCCGCATGATCCGCACCCTGATCGTCGACGACGACGCGCTCGTCCGGCTCGGTCTCACCGATCTGCTCGACGGCGATCCCGGCATCGAGGTGGTCGCGCAGGCGGCCGACGGGGTCGAGGCGGTCGAACGGGCCACCGCGCACCGGATCGACGTCGCGCTGGTCGATGTCCGGATGCCGAGGATGGACGGCATCACCGCCACCGCCCGGCTGCGTGCGCTGCCGGACCCGCCGAAGGTGATCACGCTGACCACCTTCGACCTGGACCGGTACGTCTACGACGCGCTCGCGGCCGGTGCGGACGGGTTCCTGCTCAAGGACACCGACCCCGCCGAGATCCTGCGCGCCGTCCACCTGGTCGCGGCCGGTTCCGCGATGCTGCACCCGGCCGCCGCCCGCCGGGTCATCGACCGCTACCACGCCGCGGGCCGCGCCAGCGCCACCACGGCCCGCGCCCGCGTCGACCGTCTCACCCCGCGCGAACGCGAGGTGCTGGCGCTGCTCGCGGAGGGCCGCGCCAACGCCGACATCGCCGCGTGCCTGGCGATGCGGGAGAGCACCGTGAAGGCGCACGTCAGCCGCATCCTCACGGCGCTCGCCGTCACCAACCGCGTCCAGGCCGCTCTGCTGGCCCGGGACGCGGGGCTGGGCTGAAACGGGGCCTACGGGCGGTCCGCGCCGCCGTTGTCGTCGTAGGTGCTGGTGCCCTCGTCGAGCAGCGGGCCGTTGGCGGGGCTGGGGTGCTTGAGGTGCGCCGGGGCCATCGCGCGCAGGGCGTGGTAGCCGGTCAGGACGATCAGGGTGCCGAGGGCGATGCCGCCGAGCTCGAAGTTGTCGGTGATCTTCAGGTTGACGTTGCCGATGCCGACGATGACGCCCGCCGCGACCGGGACCAGGTTGAGCGGGTTGGTCAGATCGACCTTGTTGTGGATCCAGATCTGCGCGCCGAGCAGGCCGATCATGCCGTACAGCACCACCGTGATGCCGCCGAGCACACCGCCGGGGATCGCCGCGATGACCGCGCCGAACTTCGGGCACAGGCCGAACAGGATCGCGAAGCCGGCCGCGCACCAGTACGCCGCCGTCGAGTAGACGCGGGTGGCCGCCATGACGCCGATGTTCTCCGCGTACGTGGTGGTGGCCGGGCCGCCGACCGCGGTGGACAGCACCGTCGCCGCGCCGTCCGCCATGATCGCGGTGCCCATCTTGTCGTCCAGCCTGTCGCCGGTCATCTCGGAGACCGCCTTCACGTGGCCGGCGTTCTCGGCGATCAGCGCGACCACCACAGGCAGCGCCACCAGGATCGCGGAGGCCGAGAAGCTCGGGGCGTGCAGCGACGGCAGGCCGATCCAGTCCGCCTTGCCGACGCCCGAGAAGTCCAGCCGCCAGTGGTCGACGGCCTCGCCGCCGCCCATCGGGGAGTGGATCTTGCCGAAGATCCGGTCGAACAGGAACGACACCAGATAGCCGAACACCAGGCCCAGGAAGATCGCGATCCGCGACCAGAACCCGCGCAGCACCACCAGGGCGAGCCCCGTGAAGAACATCGTCAGCAGCGCCACCCACTGGTCCTGCGGCCAGTACGTCCCGGCCGCGACCGGCGCCAGGTTGAAGCCGATCAGCATGACGACCGCACCGGTCACCACCGGCGGCAGCACCGCGTGGATCACCTTCGCGCCGAAGCCCTGCACCACCGCGCCGCACGCCGCCAGCACCGCGCCGACCACCAGCAGCGAACCGGTCAGCGTCGCCGCGTCCCCGCCCTGCGCCTTGATCACGGCGGCCACGCCCACGAACGACAGGCTGGAGCCCAGGTACGACGGAATCCGGCCGCTCGTCACCAACAGGAAGAAGATCGTCGCTACGCCGGACACCATCACGGCGAGGTTCGGGTCCAGGCCCATGAGTACGGGCGCGACGAACGTGGCCCCGAACATCGCGACCACGTGCTGCGCGCCGAGCCCGATCGTGCGGCCCCACGACAGCCGCTCGTCCGGCTTCACCACCGCTCCGGGCTGCGGGGCGCGACCGTCCCCGTGCAGCTTCCACCCGAACGCGACTCTCATGTCCCTGCCTCGTCTCTGTGCTCTGCCGTGCGAAACCCCGATGGGCGACCATGCAACCGGTCGCGACATGATCTCCTACCGCTCCCACCACCCTGACCTCGGGGGATCACCCACCCGGCGGTATCGCAGAACCCACCCTCTCCGGTCACCCACCGTCGCCGACGGCGGCAGCGAAGCGGGGGCCGCCGTCGACGGCGAATACGACCGTATCGACCGCACCGCGCGTACACGCTGCCGATCAGCACGGCTTTCCACGTGACGAAGGCACCTCGACCGACGCTCCGAATCGAAGCCCGGAAGGGACGTCCTGCTCGTCGGCGGGTAGGTGGGAACCGGCCCAGGCTCGCGCGTTCGGTCCTCCACGGCTGGGCATCTGCCAGTGGGGCCCGGCCCCAGCCAAGAGGTCATCTCATCTGGGGATTCTCGTCCGACCACCCCTGAGCGACAACCTCGTCGACGGCCGGCCCGAGGGCTTCCGGGCCCGCCTCGGCATCCCCGCCGGGCCGCCGGTGCTGCTCGTCTCCTGCGGCAGCGGCTCCCGGCGCGTCAGCGAGGCCGTGCGCCGCCAACTCGGCGGCCCGACCCGGCACTTCTCCGTCGTCCACGTCTGCGGTCGCGGCAACCTCGACCCGGACCTGGTCTCCGTGGCCGGCTACTGGCAGCAGGAGTACCTGCGCGGCGACATGGTCGATGCCCTCTCGTTCGCCGACCTCGTCATCGGCCGGTGCCGGGGCGACCACGTTGGCCGAGCTGTATGCGCTCGCCGAGCCCGCTGTCCTCGTCCCGCTGATGGCCTCCGTCAGTCGCGGCGACCAACTCGACAACACGCAGGCGTACGCGTGGCACGCCACCTGCCTCGTCGTGGCCGATGAGGAGATGACCGCCGGGCCGCGCCGTCCGCCGCGCCGCCCGGGGACATCGCCGCCCGGACGATGGCCCTCGCCCGTCCGCGCGGCCAGCACGCCCGCTGAACTGCCGCAGGCTCAGGCCAGGCCCTCCGGGAGGGCGACGACCCGTGGCCTGGTGGCTTCGCCGGGCCACCAGCCGGTCCGGCAGACCGGAACTCACAGGAGGTGCACGTGGAGCACAGACTGATCGACGACAGCTTGTGCTTGTGGGAGATCCGCGCCTTCGCCGCCCGCCGCCGCGACGAGAAGGGCACCGCCGACACGGCCGACCGGCACGACCGAAAGGCCGCCGCGATCACCGCCCGACTCGCCGCCGACTGCGGACTGAGCGGGGCGATCCCCGGCGGGACCGCCGTCACCGCCACGGCTCCGAGCGCCGAACGCACCTGGTGCACCGCCATGTTGTGGAACCCCGCTACCGTCAGCCCCGTCCCGCGCATCTTCCGCCCGCTCGGCGCGCGGGAGTTCCACCACGGCGTCACGACCTTCGCCTTCGACGTCGGCGCCGCCGAACAGCTACCCGTCGCCTCCTACCACGGAAGCCCGTTCCGCCCTGACCGGCGCGCGAACGGGGCGATCCGCCTCAAGGGCCTGCAGCGGCGCAGCGGCGGCGCTCGCCCCGCCGCGATCCTCGGGTACTTCAACCCCCTCTCCGCCGCCCAAGTCCTGGGCCCCGACGGGCGGATGGGCTCCCACGACGCCGAGCCGTACACCGACCAGGCGCACGACGACCTGGAGTACCAGTGCGTCGCGGAGACGGTCGGCACCGGCAACGTCGCCGACCGCAGGCAGAGTCCCGTGCTGCTGCGCGACGGCTTCGCGGTGGACGCCGCCGCACACCTTGGCGCCCCGTGGCAGCCGTCGTCGGGCCACTGGCCGACGGCACGGGCGATCCCCACCTGCGGGCGTTCGCCACATCGACCTGATCCTCCTCGCCCGGGCCGCCGCGCCCGCCCACCGCCTACCAGGTCCTCACCACGACGGCCAGCACGCCGACGTCCGAGCACCGGCCGGTCTACGCCGACATCCGGCCGGCCCTCATCCGCCCCACCGGCACGGGTGCGTGACCCGTGCGGCAGTTCATGAACGGAAAAGCGGTGGGGCGAGGCGGGCAGTTCCGACGAAGACCGGTGCGCCCACCCGTGCGGTGGCCGCTGCAGGACCACCCCCAGGTCTTCGACTACTTCGGCCGCCTGCGGGGGATCACCTTCCGGTGCGCGGACCTTGCTACCACGATCCTCGACGCCGACCTCCACATGACCATCCAGCAGATCCTGCCCCGTACCGACGACGGGACGCTCGTCGACACCGCGATGCTCACCGTCGCCGCAGGCCGTCCCAGCAGCAATTCGCCGACCTGCCGGCGTTCGAGATCCAGATCGAGCCCGCCCGGGCGTCCCGCGCAGCCGGAATCGTGGAGATCCGGCCCGAGCCTGGGCCCGACGCCCTGGACTGCCGCGTGCGCGCCAGCCTTCAACTGCCCGTGGCTGCCGAGCACTTCTGGTCCGACATGTCCTGGGGCTACGGCGTCCAGGACACCGCCAGCCCCCACCTCGCGGCCCGCTCCGACCAGCTCGCCTCCGACCTCGGCAAGGCCATCCGGCCCGGTATCCGCACCCGCGCCACCGTCTCCAACGTGCGGCTGGCGTGGGAACGCCGGCACCCCGAGGACGCCCGCTGCACCTTCGACCCCGTCCGCCAACTTCACCTCGGCCGGGCCTGACACCGCCGAACCCGCACCCCGACCCGCCCGCGAAGGAGAGCACGTTGCAACCGTTCACCCCCCAATTCCAGGGCACCGACTGGCCCGCCGAAGGCGCGCGCGTCCTGCACGTCTACCTGGTGCCCGACCTGAACCTGAACCCCGAACTGGCCCAGCTCGTCGCCCAGTGCCACCGGGCGATGGCCGACCACCCGATCACCCTGATGACCACCTACCTCCACAGCACCGTCGAGATGATCGCCGACACCACCAGCGACGCGATCACGCCCGCCGAACGCCAGGCCCTCATTGACGCCCTCCACCGCCACCTCGCCGGTACCGCCCCCATCCGGGCCACAGCCGGCAGCCCCGCGACCAACTCCGCCGGCAGCTACCTCGACCTGCACCCCGACCACCCCTTCGACGACCTCCGCCGACGCGTCCGCGCCGCCATCACCGAGACCCGCGGACCCGAGGCACTCCGGCACCGCGGCGGCCGACCCCACATCACCCTCGGCTACGCCCACGACACCGCCGACTCCGACACCCTCCAGAACACGCTGCGCCGGATCTCGCCCAGCCACGTCCCCGTCGCGTTCACCGAGGTCCGCCTGGTCGACGCCCTGTGGCACCGGAGGCCGCGCCCCGACGGACGCACCGCCTGGGAGCTGACCTGGGAGGACATCGCGGCCATCCCCCTCACCGCCGCCGACGCGTAGCCGCCCCGGCCACAGTCGGACAACCCCCGGCACCCGATTCCCCGTCGGGCGTCCGATTCCATCGAGCACCCGTCCGGTCGAACCACCTGGCCGACCACACCCACCTGGAGGAGAACATGTCCAGTCCCACCGCGCCCGGCACCGCCTGGCCCGCGCTGCTCAAGCAGGGCACCGGCCCCACCCAGGCCGCCTTCCGCACGCTCGTCGAGCAGACCCGCCACTACCGGGGCTACAGCCCCGACCTGATCTGGGGCAATCTGCAGACCCGCGACTACGCCACCGAGATCCTGCGCCTGGTCGTCGAACTCCACGAGACCCCGCGCGACATCGTAGGACCCGTCCGCCACGGCCTGCTCGATCGGGGTCGGCGGCTGACCCCCGCCTGCGCGGGGAGGACGCGAGCCACGTCGCGACCTTGCCCGACCATGCCGGCTGACCCCCGCCTGCGCGGGGAGGACATCCCGCACTGGGCGATCCGCGCAGCGGCCTGCGGCTGACCCCCGCCTGCGCGGGGAAGACCTGCCGGTGTCGGCTGCGGGGCCCTTCGCTGAGGGCTGACCCCCGCCTGCGCGGGGAAGACTTCATGTTGCCCGAGTTCACCGTGTAGCTCTGCGGCTGACCCCCGCCTGCGCGGGGAAGACCGGCTCGACCTCGAGGTCGTCCCCGTCTCCAGCGGCTGACCCCCGCCTGCGCGGGGAAGACGTACGAGACGAACCAGGACACAGCATGCCCGACGGCTGACCCCCGCCTGCGCGGGGAAGACTCCCGTTGCCCGAGCTGGGGCTGCTCCACCAACGGGCTGACCCCCGCCTGCGCGGGGAAGACAGGGGCGGGTGAGCTGGCCGAGACCGTGTACGGGGCTGACCCCCGCCTGCGCGGGGAAGACCAGCATTTCACCACCCTGGCCGCCCGATGCCGCGGCTGACCCCCGCCTGCGCGGGGAAGACCAGCCCTCCCAGATCCAGGAGAGAACCGCGTTCGGCTGACCCCCGCCAGCGCGGGGAAGACCAGCCCGCCGGCCTTCTGGCGGTGCGCGACTACGGCTGACCCCCGCCAGCGCGGGGAAGACCACAAAAAAGCGATCTCCGCAGGTCAGCACTGCGGCTGACCCCCGCCAGCGCGGGGAAGACGACTGCACAACAAGCCGCCCCGCCCCGCTCGGCGGCTGACCCCCGCCAGCGCGGGGAAGACCGGCAGCGGGATCGTGCCGCTGAGGCTGCCCGTGGCTGACCCCCGCCAGCGCGGGGAAGACCCTTCGCGACCTGCGGCGTTATGGCGGGTTTGCACTTTCTTTGCCATGTCTGGCTGATGAGGGAGGTTCAGATGTCAAAGGGCGGCGTGCGGGTGCATCGTGACACGGAGGTACGACGATGCCCCGGTGTCGAGCGCAAGGCCTGCCCCGGCTGAGCCGCGGGGACGACCGGGTGCCGCAGCGGCGCTGAGGGCCGCCGTCGGCCGCCCCCGCTCGTGCGGGGAGGACAGCGACGCCCGGTGCGCCGCCACCGAGCTCGCTGGCTGACCCCAGTGCGCGGGGACGACTGTCGGGAGCGGGTTCGCTGGCAGGCCGACCACCGCTCGCGCGGGGACGGCTCCGTCTTGGCCGCGCCGGTGGTGCTGGATAGCGGCTGGCCACTGCGTGCGCGGGGACGACGTGGGCTGGGACCGCGACCGAGTCCACAAGGCATTGCATTGGTTGACAGGCCGTCGGTTCGGGCGGCGGCAGGGAAGCTTCACAGGACCCTTGGTTGGGCGCCCCCCTGGAAGGACGCCACCAGCGTCGGAGCGTCCAACTTGGCGCTGTCGTGGCGCGAATCTCAACGGCGAGCCGGTGCCTGAGGGCGCTACCGTACTTGCACTCGATGTCGCCTCGGCTGGGTCGAACAGCCATGCACCCGGCAACGGTATCGACGGCTCGGCCTCGCCGCTGCATGCCCGCCCAACTGCGCGACGAGAACCCGGTGCTGTCCTGGCGCACGCTCGGCGGTTCCATGGCCCAGGGGTTCTGGGAATCGGTGGGTGGAGGACTGGCCGGCAGCGACGCACAGCGCAGATTGTGCCGCCGTGTGACGTCCGGATGAGTTGACTCGTCCCTGCGCGGTGACCATAAGCCGGGCCTTCTCCTCGCCGTTCAGGTACTGCTGTGCGCACCTGCCGGCGTGAACAGATGGGCACCGGTGTGTACGTGTTCACTCAAGAGGGTGGCGGAATTATGAAGTTGGATGACCTCCGCTTGCGCGGAGAGAACGCAGCTTGAACCGCTCCTGCTGCGCACAGAACGGGCAGACCCACGCGTCAGCGAAGATGATGGCAGGCTATCGCAGTCACAAGGTTCTATGCGCCATAGGTGCGGTAAAGCCCATTGTTTGCCAAAGGACAACAAAGGGGCCGTCTGCGCGAGAGGGACGGTTCCGGGCGTATGGTCAGGAGCGACTGATAGCCGGGCCGCGCAGCCCTCGGTGAAACAACCTGCCCAGGGCATCGCGAAAAGCCCGAGGGGTGCCGTTTTTGTCGAATCTGAAGGGGCACCCCTCGGGGAGCTCACTGAAGGTGATGGACCACCGTCTCAGTGATGCGAATCAGGTAGTACGTGGCGGCCACCACCGGGTACCCGGTGGTGGCCGTCCTTCGGACCACCTCCCACAGGTGCACGAACCAGTCGGTCATGGCACCCTCCTCTCCTCTGTCGCTGCCTCTTCTGTCCGATGCGACGGCAGGCTCATCTTTTGGGCGAGGATCAATCGGAGGTTACGAAGCTGGCGGCCGCAGTCAGTGGCCCGCTAATAGCATTCTTGGGCCTTCGTTCGATGATCGGATGAGCGTTTGCATTCATCCGATCTTCTACTGCAGCAGCAACTCTGCGCCGCCACGGGGCAGTTGGAGGACAGAACTGCTCTTGCCAAGGCGCCGCCGCGATAATTTGCGCCCAGGCGGCCCTCTGACGAGTCACCCTTTCCCAGCGGTGCGTAAGTTGACGACGGCGCGGAGTCCGTAAGCGAGAGGGGGGAGGGGCAGTCACCTCCGAGGATCGACGATCGCCATGGCTGTTCACTGCAACATCACAGGAGTCAGGCAGGAGCGGAGGCCAAGGTGCATCAACATTGGCGGCGATTCTGCCTGCAGTCGGGCAAGCTTGATCAGATTTGACAATTTATGATCGATTTCCACGGGCGACTCGCGGTTTGTCAGTGGAGGCTGGTACCTCCTTCGGCATGAGCAATGCGTCCGAGGCCCGCGCGTTCTGCGGTATCGACATTTTGTTGTGGGGGAAGGAAAGCGGGCTGGACAAGCCGTATCCGCTGATCTGCCACCTCCTCGACACCGCCGCGGCGGCGGGTGCGGTGTGGGATGCGGTGCTGGGGGATCCGTTGCGTGGTCGGCTGGCTGAGGAGTTGGGGGTGGAGGAGGCCGAGGCGCGGCGGCTGGTGATGGTGTGGGCGGGGTTGCACGACGTGGGGAAGATCAGTCCCTCGTTCCAGGGGCTGGTCGAGGCGGAGTTCGCCAAGTTGAAGGCCGACCCCGGGTATGTGGAGGCTTCGGGGTCGGAGTACGTGCGGCACGAGGCGGCGACGCACTGGGGTCTGGTGGAGTTGCTGAAGGGGTGGGGCTACCCGGCCGAGGGGCGGCGGGTGCGGTCGTGGCCGGCGCATCAGGTCGCGCAGCTGCTCGGTGGTCATCATGGTTGCTTCGGGCGGGCGTTGCAGCGCAAGGAGCTGGATCACCCGTCGGCGTACCTGCCCGGGCTGGGGATGGCGGAGCGGTGGGCGGAGCAGCGGGCGGCGCATGCGGAGGCGGTGCGGGGGATCGTCGGCGGCGGTGCGGTGCCGGTGGCGGGGCTGTCGGGGCGGTCGGCGGTGGTGGTGCTGGGTCTGGTGGTGGTGGCGGACTGGTTGGTGAGCCAGGTCGGGGTGATCGAGGGTCGGGTTCCGGTCGAGGGGTGGGTGGCGGACGAGGGGGCGTTGCGGGCGCATTTCGACGTGGCGGTGTCCGGTGCGAAGGGCTGGGTGGCGGAGGCCGGTCTGGGGCAGGCGGAGTTCCCCGCTCGGGCGATCGAGGAGATGTTCGACTTCGAGAGGGCGAATCCGCTGCAGCGCAGTTTGGCGGGGGAGTTGCCGGCACTGGTGTCGGGGCCGGGCCTGGTGCTGGTGACGGCGCCGACGGGTGACGGGAAGAGCGAGGCGGCGTTGTTCGCGGCGTCGGAGTTGGCGAGGGCGTCGGGGGCCGGGGGGCTGTATTTCGCGTTGCCGACGATGGCGACGGCGGATGCGATGTTCCGGCGGGTGCGGGATTTCGCGGACAGGAATCTCGCGGGGGACCGGGGCTTGATGCCGGTGCACGGGATGGCGCGCCTGAGCCCGCGGTTCACACCGGCACAGGAGGGCGAGGAGGAGGTTCGGGAGAACCGGGGGATCTCCTCGCAGGAGGGCACGTCGACGGAGGCCGCGCAGTGGTTGTGGGCGGGGCGGCGGGGGTTGTTGGCGCCGCTGGCGGTGGGGACGGTCGACCAGGCACTGACCGGGGTTCTGCCCGTCCGGTACGGGTTCCTGCGGCTGTTCGGGCTGGCGAACAAGGTGGTGGTCGTCGACGAGGCGCACGCGTACGGGCCGTGGATGCACAGCCTGTTGGTGCGGTTGCTGGAGTGGTTGGGGGCGTTGGGGGCACCGGTGGTGCTGCTGTCGGCGACGTTGACGGGGCGTTCGGCGTCGTCGCTGGTGGAGGCGTACCGGCGTGGGGCGGGGTTCGAGGACCGGGCGCCGGTCGAGCCGTGCTACCCGGGCTGGTTGTTCGTGGACGCGGTCACGGGGGAGGTGAGCAGGCCGCGGGCGGTGGGGAGTGACCGGGCGCGGGAGCTGGTGGTGGAGCGGCGGCCGGTGCGGTGGGACGTGCACGAGGGCGGTGCGCCGGCGGCCGGGTCGCGGCGGGCGGCGCTGGTGGAGCTGGTGGCGCCGGTGGTGGACGGCGGCGGGTGCGTGCTGGTGTGCTGCACGACCGTCGAGGAGGCGCAGCGGACGTTCCTTTTCCTGCGGGAGGCGTTTCCGGGGTTGGCGGGCCGCGACGGGGGTTTGCGGCTGCTGCATTCGCGGTTTCCGGCGGCGGTGCGGGAGCGGGTCTCGGGGGAGTGCGAGGAGGCGTTCGGGAAGGCGAGCGGTAGGGGGGTGAGGCCGGGGTCGGTGCTGGTGGCGACGCAGGTGGTGGAGCAGTCGCTGGATCTGGACTTCGACCTGGTGGTGTCGGATCTGGCGCCGTTGGCGCAGTTGCTGCAGCGGGCGGGGCGCGGGTGGCGGCACGAGCGCGGTGAGCGGCCGGGGTGGGCGGGTGGGCAGCTGCGGCTGGTGGTGCTGGAACCGGTGGGGGATCACGGTGCGGTACGGGTTCCGGGCTCGTGGGGGTCGGTGTACGACGCCTCGTTGCTGGTGCGGACGAGCACGCTGCTGGCGGGTTTGGGCGGGCGGGCGGTGGCGGTGCCGGGGGACGTGCAGGGGCTGGTCGACGCGGTGTACGAGGACGACTTCGGGCGGCGGTTGGAGGAGTCGGCGCGGCGGGAGTTCGAGCGGTGGGACGTGCGGCGCGAGGCGGGGGAGCTGGCGGAGGCGCAGCTCGCGGAGCTGGTGCGGATTCCGGCACCGGGGGAGGTGGACGGCGACTGGTCGGTGCTGACGGATGCTCCCGAGGGGGTGTCGGAGGAGTTGCTGGCGACGCGGTTGGGGGCGGAGACGGCACGGGCGGTGTTCGTGTACGCGCGGTCGGGGGGCGGGGTGAGCCTGGATCGCGAGGGCCGGGTGCGGGTGCCGGGTTGGTCGCGGGGCCGGGGCGTCGGGCGGGCGGATGCGGTCGAGGTGCTGCGGCATTCGGTGCCGCTGCCGGCGGGCTGGGTGGCGGGGGAGTCGGAGGGCGACAGGCTTGCGGGGCCGTGGGCGAGGACGGCGCTGCTCAAGGACGTGCGGGTGGTGGTGCTGCGCGAGGACGGCGGGGGCCGGTGGATCGGTCGGGTCGGCGGTCGGGAGCTGCAGCTGTCCGATGTCGGGGTGACGCGGGGCTGGACGGTCGACGAGCCGCCGAGGCTGGCCGCGGCGGCTCTGCCAGCGGCCGGGGAGCGGCCGCAGGCTGCCGGCGCCACAGGAACAGAAGCGCAGGAAGAGCGCGCGGCATCGCGGTGGGAGCCGCTGGTCGGCTCGAAGAAGAGCAAGGAGAGGGGTGTGGCGGTGTCCGGTGTGCCGGCGGTGTTCAACCTGATCGACGAGCCGTGGATCCCGGTGCGGTGGCTTGCGGGTCTGCCGCCGCTCGTGGAGGGCGGGGAGCGTCCCGGTGCGGTGGGTCTGCGGCGGCTGCTGCTGGACGCGCACGAGATCGAGGAGATCGCCGTCGGCCTGCCGCCGGCTCTTGCCGGGCTGTACCGGGTGCTGGCGGCGATCACGGCGCGGGTGACGGGCCTGGACGAGCGCGGGCCGGGGCTGTGGGGGGCCCGGCGCGAACGTGTCCAGGACGAGGGGCGGTTCGGGGCGGAGGCCGTCGGCGCGTATCTCGACCGGTACTGGCACCGGTTCGACGTGTTCGATGCGGTGCGGCCGTTCCTGCAGGACCCGCGGCTGGCGCAGCAGTGCGACGCGTCGAACACGGCGGGGGTGGACAAGCTGGTGACGACCAGGCCGTCGGGCAACAACCACGCCTGGTTCGAACACGTGGCGGCGGGCGCGCCGGTGCTGCCGGAGACGGCCGAGGCGGTGCTGCACCTGCTGGTGTGGCACTACTTCGGGCCCTCGGGCCGGTGTTCGAGCCGGACGGTCGGTCAGGTGAAGGCCGCGGACGCGAAGGCGGGCCCGCTGCGCAGCACGCTGTCGTACCACCCGCAGGGGGCGAGCCTGTTCGAGACGCTGCTGGCGAATCTGGTGGAGCCCGGCGGCCAGGTGCGGCGGGAAGAGGACCTGTGCCCGTGGGAGCAGGCGGAGTTGAACGATCCGCTGGGGGTGCCGGCGCGGGTGCAGGGGCCGTGTTCGTCGTTGACGGGGCGTTCGCAGCACGCGCTGCTGCTGGTGCCGGACGGGGACGGGCGGCGGGTGCGGGATGCGTTCATCACGTGGGCGTGGCGGGAGAAGGTCGCGCGGGAGGGCGATCCGTATCTGATCTGGCAGCTCTCGAAGGAGGGGAACTCCTATCCGCGGCCGGCGGATTCGGGCAGGGCGTTGTGGCGGGACGTGGACGCGCTGCTGCTGAGCGAGCTGCCGGGGGAGAGCCGGCCGCGCCGTCCGGAGGTGTTCCGGACGGCGCCGGAGGTCTCGGAGTGGCTGCGGGTGCGGGCGCTGGGGTTCGAGCAGGACGGGCAGGCGAAGGACGTCCAGTTCGTCGACGCCTCGACGCCGCCCGTGCTGGGGCTGTCGGAGCGCCGGGCGCCGGACTCCGCCGCGCTGGTGGGCAAGTTGCGGGCGGTCGGGGAGATGTACGGGCGGCGGCTGGAGCTGGCGGTGAAGAAGGCGTGGCAGGAGTTCACCGACGCCCCGAAGCTGAAGGACTGCGCGTGGGCGGTGGACGCGGGTGCGCGGTACTGGCCGGCCGCGGAAGCGGAGTTCTGGGACCGGTTCGGGAGGCGGGACTTCGACGGTGCGGGCGTGGTGTTCCGGCGGCTGGCGGAGGAGGCGTTCGAGGCGGTGACCGCGCGGGCGGTGGTGTCGGTGCGGGGCGCGCGGGCCTGTGAGGCGGCGCGGATCGAGTTGTACGGGGGCCGGCGCAAGAGCGTTCCGGGCCCGGCGGCGGGCGGCTCTGCCCGTCGGGGTGCGAGCAAGGAGGTGGCGAGGTGAGCGAAGCGGTGACGGTCGTCGAGCAGGAGCCGCCGGCGACGCCGGAGGGCGGCGGCGTTCCCGCGCAGCGGGCCGGTCGTCGGCCGAAGGGGCCGGAGGCGGCGTTCACGGCGTGGGTGGAGCAGCGGTGTGCGGCGGATCCGGCGGTGCGGTCGGCCCTGCGGCGTGGTGCGGGCAAGGGCCTGGACCGGGTGCCGTCGATGCACCGGTTCGTGGTGCGCTGGCTTCCGGACGGCGCCGGGGACGACGCGCAGCGGGCGTACTACACGGTGGCGGCGATGATCGCCGCGCAGCGGCGCAGCCAGTACACGGTGCGCGCGGGCGCGGAAGGCGAGGTTGTGGAGGCCCAGGACGCCGAGGGGGCCGCCGTGGTGGGGGCTGACGACGGGGAGCCGGAAGTGCGATGGCGGGCCCGGCAGAGCCTGGGGCGGTCGTTCGCGCAGGCGGTGGCGTCCGGGGGGATGCGGGAGAGCTCGGCGGAGACGCGGCTGAATCTGCTGTCGCGGCAGAGCGTGGACGGCCTGCACCGGCATCTGCCGGGCGCGGTACGGCAGTTGCGGGAGGCCGGGGCGCCGGTGGACTGGGCACTGCTGCTGGGGGACCTGGCCGGCTGGCGCCGGTACGGGGGCGAGGTGAAGCGGCGCTGGCTGCAGGACTTCTACCGCGAGCGGCACCGGTCGGGTGTGCGGGCGGCGCGGGAGGCGGACGACGCGGCGGACGCGGCGGATGCGGCGGACGTCGGCGGCGACAAGTAGCGGGCGCAGGGCCGGGTGCCGCCCGCCGCGTGGCATCCGATCGACGCAGGTTCATGGCAATCATTCGAGGGAGAAGAGCATGGCAGCGAAGTCGAACGCGGGCGCGCGGTTCGTGGACGTGCACGTGGTGCAGAGCGTGCCGTTCGCGAACCTGAACCGGGACGACAACAACTCGGTGAAGACGGTCTCCTACGGCGGGACCGAACGGACCCGGGTCAGCAGCCAGTCGTGGAAGCGCGCGGCCCGCACCTACTTCCAGGAGGAGATGGGCGACGCGGCGCTGCGCACGCGGCGGATCGGCGAGCGGGTCACGCGGCTGCTGGAGGAGGAGCGGGGCTGGCCGGGGGCCCTGGCGGCGCGGGCGGGGCAGCACGTGGCGGCGGGCAGCAGCATCAAGTTCGAGGTCGACGGCGACAGCGCCGCGGTGACGACGAACGCCATGGTGTACGTGCCGTACCGCGCGGTTGCCGAACTCGCCGATCTGGCCGAGGAGTTCCGGGCCGGGCTGGAGGCGGCGAAGGACATCAAGAAGTCGAACGACAAGAGCGTGCTGCCCAAGGACCGGATCGACGGGGTGCTGCGTTCGCGCAACGGGGTGATCAACCTGTTCGGGCGGATGCTGGCAGAGATCGACGACGCGGGCGTGGACGGGGCGGTGCAGGTCGCGCATGCGCTGACCACCCATGGCACAGACATCGAGCTGGACTACTTCTCGGCCGTCGACGACGTGACCGACTTCTGGAACGACAGCACGGGCAGCGCGCACATGGGGCACGCCGAGTTCTCCGCCGGCGTCTTCTACCGCTTCGCGACGATCGACCTGCGCGAGCTCGCGGACAACCTCGGCGGGGACGTGGCCGCCGCGCGCGAGCTGGCAGCCGGTTTCGTGGAGGCGTTCGTCCTGTCGCTGCCGCAGGCGAAGAAGACCGCGACCGCGCCGCACACCATCCCCGACCTGGTGCACATCGCGGTGCGCTCGGACCGGCCGCTGTCGTTCGCCGCCGCGTTCGAGAAGCCGGTCCGCGCCGGCCAGGAGGGCGGCTACTCCGAGCCGTCCCGCAATGCGCTGGCCGAGTACGCGACGGCCGCGAACACGCTGCTCGGCAACCGCGGCATCGTCGCGTCCGGCTGGGCCGGGATCGACCCGAAGGGCCCGCAGGAACTGGGCGAACGCGCCGCCTCGTTCCCCGCGCTGATCGACTCCGCCCTCGCCGCCGCCTACCCGCAGGCTCAGGCGTGAGCGGTGAGGCGGGCCTGCTGCTGAGGCTGGCCGGCCCGCTGCAGTCCTGGGGCGAGCGCAGCAAGTTCAACGAACGCGACACCGCGCCCTTCCCCACCCGCTCCGGGGTGATCGGCCTGCTCGCCTGCGCCCTCGGCCGCCGCCGCGGCGACAACATCGGCGACCTGGCCCGGCTGTCGCTGACGGTGCGCGCCGACCGACCCGGGGTGCTGCTGCGCGACCTGCACACCGTCGGCGGCGGCCTGCCCGCCCGGCACACCGTCACCACCGCCGAAGGCAGGAAGCGCCCCGCCGCAGCGGCGACGCTGCTCTCCCACCGCTACTACCTCGCGGACGCGGCGTTCACCGCGGCGCTCACCGGCCCCGGCGACGTCCTCCGGGCGTGTGCCGCGGCGCTGCGCGAGCCGTTCTGGCCGCCGTACCTCGGCCGACGTTCCTGCCCGCCCGAAGGACCGCTGCTGCTGGGCGAGTTCGACGACGTCCTGCACCACCTGGTGCACCTGCCACTCGCCCGCGTCCACCGCGGCCCGGCCGGGACCGTACCCGTCGTCTTCCACGGCGACCGGCCCCTGACCGCCCTCGGGCCCGGAGACGCCGGAGGCGAGCCGGTGGGCCGGGTCAACGACGACCCGCTGTCCTTCCACCCCCAGCGCCGCGCCCACCAGAGCCGCGCCCGCTACCAACACACCCTGCACCTGCCCGCCGACCGCTGCCAGGGCCTGGGCGCCGACTACCTCAAGGCCCTCGCCGCCCACCTCGCCCCCCTCGCCCCCCACCCGCCCCGTCCCGAAAGCTCCCCGGCATGACCCTGTGGCTGACCCGCATCATCCCCGACCAGCGCCACCGCGACGTCCACCGCGACGGCGACGACGCCGTCAACCTCCACCACAGGATCATGTCGCTGTTCCCCGACGACGTCCCCGCCACCGAACCCCGCCGCCACCTCGGCATCCTCTTCCGCACCGAGACCGGCCGCGACGGCGACCGGATCCTGCTGCAGAGCAACCGCGAACCCGACCTGACCCGACTCCCCGCCGGCTACGGCACCGCCGCCGCCAAACCCCTCACCCCGCTCCTCGACGCGCTGCGCAAAGGCCTGCCCGTGCGCTACCGCATCGCCGCCAACGCCGCCCGC
Source organism: Kitasatospora sp. NPDC004531 (assembly GCF_053602195.1). Lineage (NCBI taxonomy): Bacteria > Bacillati > Actinomycetota > Actinomycetes > Kitasatosporales > Streptomycetaceae > Kitasatospora > Kitasatospora sp. NPDC004531. Next base: position 155,681 of record NZ_JBSGDD010000004.1, read on the forward strand.
AAACCCGGCGCCACCACCCGCGCCCTCTACGACCTCCCCGAAGTCGTCCCCCTCAACGGCCCCCACGCCGACGAATGGTGGACCCGCCAGGCCGAAGCCTCCGGCCTCGCCCTCACCACCCTCCACTCGACCCCCCTGGACACCGCCGCCGGCAACCGCCGCCAGAACAACCAGCGCGTCCGACACGCCCGCACCCTCTTCGAAGGCGCCGCCCACATCACCGACCCCGACCTCCTGCGCACCCGCATCCGCGACGGCATCGGCCGCGGCAAGGCCTACGGCTGCGGCATGCTCAGCATCGCCCCCCGCAGGGAAGCCCCATGACACCCCCGCGCCCACGAACCGCCACCTCGGCCGGAGCCCGCCACAGACTCGCCGCACCCACCGTGGCGATGCTGCCCCGGATCGCCGACTCCCTCTCGTTCCTCTACCTCGACCTCGTTCGAATCGTCCAGGACGACACCGGCGTCTGCGCCGAGATCAACACCGCGCAGCGCGGCACCGAGACCGTCTACCTCCCCACCGCCGCCCTCAGCTGCGTCCTGCTCGGCCCCGGCACGTCCATCACCGCCCGCGCCCTGGCCACCCTCGCCCGCCACGGCACCACCGTCGTCGTCGCCGGCTCCGGCGGCGTCCGCTGCTACGCCGCGAGTCTGCCCGAGTCCCTCAGCACCACCTGGCTCGAACGCCAAGTCCGCGCCTGGGCCGACGACCGTTGCCGCCTCGACGTCGCCGTGGCCATGTATCGCCGGCGCTTCGGCGCGACCGACCTGCCCGCCGACGTCAACCTCGACAGACTCCGTGGCATGGAAGGCCAACGCGTCAAGGCCCACTACCGCCTGCTCGCCCAACAGCACCGCATCGGACGCTTCCGCCGCACCTACGACCCCGACTCCTGGGACACCCAGGACCCCGTCAACCTGGCCCTGTCCGCCGCCAACACCTGCCTCTACGGCATCGTGCACGCCGCGATCCTCGCCCTCGGCTGCTCGCCCGCCCTCGGCTTCGTCCACAGCGGCAACCAGCAGGCCTTCGTATACGACATCGCCGACCTCTACAAGGCCGAGCTGACCATCCCGCTGGCCTTCTCCCTCCACTCCTCCACCGAACCGGAAGCCGAAGCCCGCCGCGGCTTCCGGGAAGGGCTCCGCCTCTTCAAACTCCTCCCCAGGATCGTCACCGACGTCCAACGCCTGCTCGCACCCGACACCGACATCACCGTCCCGGACCCGGACGAGCAACTCGTCGACCTCTGGGACCCGGTGGTCGGCGCAGTCCCCGGCGGCGTCAACTACTCCACGGGAGAAGCCCTGTGAACCGCCCACAGAGCATCGGCAAGGAGCCGCGGTGGCGTCCCTGACCGTCCTGTCGGTGACCGCCGTCCCCGACCACCTCCGCGGGGCCCTGACGCGATGGCTGCTGGAAGTCACACCCCAGCTGTACGTCGGCACCATCTCCGCCAAGGTCCGCGAAGAACTCTGGACATCCGTCAGCCACTGCATCGCCGACGGAGTCGCCGTACTCGTCCACCCCGCCGCCAACGAACAGGGCTTCACACTGCGAACGGCAGGCCCCCAACGACGCCGGCCCGTCGACTTCGACGGACTGCTACTCATCGCCCAAGCGCGGGCCGCGCCGGCAGAAGGCCAAGAAATCGCAAAGGCGTAGCGAAGGCGCAGGTCAAAAAGGGTCCTCCCCGCGCGAGCGGGGGTCAGCCGATGAAACTCCGTGGTCAGAGGCTTGTGTTCTGGTCCTCCCCGCGCGAGCGGGGGTCAGCCGGCGTGGCTCCCGTCGGTCCAGGCCCCGACGGTGTCCTCCCCGCGCGAGCGGGGGTCAGCCGACCCTTTGTTCGGTTGACGTACCAGCCGAGGAGTCCTCCCCGCGCGAGCGGGGGTCAGCCGACGCTGCCGACCTTGCCGGCCGCGCGGCCGATGTCCTCCCCGCGCGAGCGGGGGTCAGCCGGGGGAGACATGGCAGGCGGTATCCGCGCGCCGGTCCTCCCCGCGCGAGCGGGGGTCAGCCGCGTTGATGCCCGCGTCCAGCGGCTCGTCGATGGTCCTCCCCGCGCGAGCGGGGGTCAGCCGCACAGCCGTCAGCGACGAGGGCTTCGACGGCAGTCCTCCCCGCGCGAGCGGGGGTCAGCCGCTCGGCCTCACGGAGGATCACCGGGTCTACGAGTCCTCCCCGCGCGAGCGGGGGTCAGCCGTCGGCGTGGACGGAGGCGACCGACAGCTTGCGGTCCTCCCCGCGCGAGCGGGGGTCAGCCGTCGGCGTGGACGGAGGCGACCGACAGCTTGCGGTCCTCCCCGCGCGAGCGGGGGTCAGCCGTCGGTGGTCCACCAGGTGCTGATCTGCTGCGGGTCCTCCCCGCGCGAGCGGGGGTCTGCCGAGCCGTGCGGCACGAAACGCGAACCGATTCGCGTCCTCCCTGCGCGAGCGGGGGTCAGCCGGGCCACGCCTTGGCGAAGTCGATCTGCTGCTGGTCCTCCCCGCGCGAGCGGGGGTCTGCCGGCCACCGGGACGTCGCCCAGTTCCAGGTTGTCGTCCTCCCCGCGCGAGCGGGGTCTGCTGGCACGTCACAACTGCGCGCTGGACGGCTGGGGGTCCTCCCCGCGTGAGCGGGGGTTTGCCGACGACGACGGGCCGGTTCATCACGGCCCCCAGGTCCTCCCTGCGCGAGCGGGGGTCTGCCGCAGACCCATGGCAGCCCCCAGCTTCCCTATGGTCCTCCCCGCGCGAGCGGGGGTCTGCCGTCGGTGACGAGGGTGTCGACCGCGACGCCGCCGTCCTCCCCGCGCGAGCGGGGGTCTGCCGGCGGAGGTCGGCTTCGCCAACGGCGACCAGGTGTCCTCCCCGCGCGAGCGCGGGTCTGCCGCTCTTGACGTCGCCCAGGTCCGGCCCGTCCATGTCCTCCCCGCGCGAGCGGGGGTCCGCCGGAAGCCCAGGCCAAGCAGCGCGAGGCCGAGCAGTCCTCCCCGCGCGAGCGGGGGTCTGCCGCGCCAGTGCGTGCAGCTGTGCATCCCGGCCTGGTCCTCCCCGCGCGGGCGGGGCGTCCGTTGCGGCGGACCCGGCCCGCCCTTGCCGGTTAGCGTGTCGGGGTGAGCGGGTGCGCCCGGTTCCCGGGCGGTCGGAAGCACAACCGGTAAAGGGTCGATTCGGGAAGGGGACGGCCGTGGACAAGGCGTACGAAGTGGCCGGCGAGATCACCGTCAGGGCCGGGTGGAGCGGTGAAGTCCGGGTGCGGTTTGCTGACGCCTCCTCGGGCGGGATCGTGGACGTGGGCAGGGGATGGTGGCTCGGTCTCACGATCCCTTGGCCCGGCGGCTCGCAGGCGGTGACTTGGTCGCCGGCCGCTGGGAAGATGTCGGGCCCTTGGCCCCGCTTGTCGGCGCACCATCCTGGTCGCGGTGGGGCGGCCCCTGGTCTGCTACCTCGTCACGGGAGCGACGCCCGGCGCCCACGTACGGACCCGACGCGGCTGGGCACCGCGCCGACGTCCGGTCGGACGCGGCACAACTGATGGCCGCAGCCGGCGTCCTGAGCATCGCGGCGTCCGTCTCGGACCGGAGTGGAAGCCGCGCCGCTGGTCCACCTGCGGGTCCTGCCCGACCCCGAGAGCGAGTGCCCGGACGTGTGCCGTCGGACGCCACTGTCCTGACGACTGCGGTCGCCGGAGGGCGACGGCAGCGCCGACATCGTGCGGCAGTTGGCCGACGTGAGCGTCCTGTCCGCGGGCGGGCCGTGGGGCGGGTGGACGTACGGGCGCAGCTGGTCTCGCCAGGCCGGGACCCTCTACTGACGGCTGTCGGCGGTACCCGTGACGACCTCGGCCGAGACCACCTTCAGGTCGAGGCTCACGGCGGCTTCGCACAGGGGGCCGGGACCGACGACGCCAGGCGGGGGCGGAGGGGCCGCCGCTGGGTCTGGCGCTGCCCATCACCGGTGCGATCGACTTCGTCACCCGGTGGCACCCATGCCCAAGTCGCCATCTACGCATCGACCTTGATTGCCGGTCACTGGCCGCAACGGCCTGCGGCGGGCCCGGCTCCCACCCAGTTCGCCGCCGGCTTCGTTGAGCGGCAGCGCAGGACGGGCCGCCGTCACCCAGGAGGCCTGGGCTGCCCGGCCGACACTGCACAAAGTGGAAGCAAGGCCGGAATCGCCATCCGCACCGGGTGAGTCGGCTGTGGCGCGAGCCGGTGTCCATCGCGCTTGAAACGATGACCAGTTGGCCACTCGCGAGGACTGGAATGACCGTCGGGCTCCCGCCAGTCGACGGGCCGGCACCCGGTCCGGAGCGAGAGGCGGAGGACGGCATGTACTGGATGATCACGGCCGACGGGCAGGGCCGGGCCAGTCGGCAGTCTGCCGAATACGCCCGCCACATTCGCTTCGGAGGCTGAGTTCGGTCCTCGCCCCGGGGCCGTCAGGCAGTCGTCCGAGCGCGACGACGAGGCCCTCTGGACCGTTCCCGGGCCAAGTGCCACCGAGACGGTGCGCCCCTTCCCGGCCCAAGGCCCGTACCGCATGCTCCGGCGGCCTGTGGAACCTGTCCGACGAGGCCTGTTCCCTTCGTCCGAGAGCTGCTCGGCCGCCTGTGTCCGGTCGGCAGCCGAGGTGTTGGCCGGGGCCAGGGCGCGGTGGTGGCTTGCCGACTGCGGCCAGGCCCTTGCCCGCGTCGCGCATTTCAGCAGCACCGCCCAAACGGCTCAGCACCGGATCTGTCGTCCACCCTGCAGTCCGACGTCGGCCCCGGCCGCCAGGCCGCCCGGGTGCGCTGCCTTGTCGAGTCCTTCGCTGTCGGTGCTCCGGCCCGCGGTCGATCAGTCGCACAGTTCCTCTGCTCCGTCGGCGATGCCTGTGCCCCCGGCGTCCGCCGGCGCTGGACCCCGAGAGCGAGGAGGACGAGTTCGGCAGATCGCCGTGGCAACGGATGCGGAGCACCGGACCGGTGCTGTTCGAGGCCGCTGGGTCAACCAGGGGATGGCGCAGGACGAGTACCGCGACTTCGTGTTCGCCGTTCGTCCTCTTCATCCTCAAGCCGGACGTCCCGCGACCGGGCCGCGATGCCGTCGGGGGGGCCGGTTCGCTACTGCGGGGCGTGGTGGTTGCGGGGCTGCCAGTCGTCGACGAGCAGGCCGAGGACGGCCTGGTCGGCGTAGCCGCCGTAGGTCCAGGCGGCGCGGCGCAGGGTGCCCTCGTGGGTGAAGCCGGCGGTGGTGGCGGTGGCGAGCATCGGGGTGTTGTCGGTGAGGGTCTCCAGTTGGAGGCGTTGCATGCCTCGGACGGCGAAGCCGTACTCGCACAGGGTGTGCACGACGTCGACGGCGAGTCTGCGACCGCGGAAGGCGGGGCGCAGGGCCAGGCCGACGTGGGCGGTGCGGTGGTGGGCGTCGATGCCCCAGAGAACGGCTTCGCCGGCCAGTTCGCGCGAGGCGAGTTCCTCGACGGAGAACCACGCCACGTCGTTCTCCGGCGCCGTCACGGCGAAGGGCGAGCGGCCCGATGCCGCGGGGATCGGCTGCCAGGGGCGGGAGTCGGCGCGCGACCGGGTGGCCACGTCCTCGTACAGCTCGGCGTGCAGGACGGGGACGTCGTTCTCGTGTCGGGCGCGCAGCCCGATCCTCTCGCCTCTGATCATGGTCAATTGCTATAGGAGGGCGGGTAGTTGATCAACCGAATAACCCTCATTGCTATGGCGTCCATGCACCCGGGCCGGGCCGGTCAGACCGGCGGGTTGAGGGCCAGCATGATCAAGGCGGTGAGTTCCTGGCGGCGGCTGACGCCGGTCTTGGTGAAGACGGACTTGAGGTGGTCCTGCACGGTGTACGGGGTCATCGCCAGCCGTTGCGCGACCTCGCGGGTGTCGGCGCCGCGGATGAGCAGCAGCGCGACCTCCTGCTCGCGGGCGGTCAGGCCGTAGGCGGCCAGGTGGAGCGGGATGACCTCGGCGGGGGAGGCGGGGGTGGCGACCACGGTGACCTCGCCGGTGGACAGGTCGGCGGCGGAGGTGTCGCGCAGCGGGGCCGCGTGCAGCAGGTACCAGTGGCCGTCGTGGGTGCGGATGCGCACCGGCACCTGCGGGGCGGGCAGCCCGTGCGCGGCGCGGCGGGCGTGTTCGGCGGCCATCGCGATCGCCGTCGGTACCCGCAGCGAGGTCGGGGAGGGGTCGGCGAGCCGCGCGAGCAGTTCCTCCGCGGGGCCGGACAGCGAGCGCGGCCGGTTGTGCCGGTCCAGTACGAACACCGCCGGCGTCGGGTCCGCGCCCGTCGGTCCGGCGGGCGGGATGTGGCTGGCCCGCAGCGCCTGGCCGAGCAACTTGGCCGCGGTGTCGGCGAGTTCGCGCTGCTGCGCCGGGAAGGGGCCGCGGTCGGGCACCCGCATGAACGCCGCGCACCCCCACATGCCGCCCGCCGCGTCGAACACGGCGCGCAGCTCGTCGCCGAACCCGTGCCGGGAGATCTGCTCGCGGAAGCGGATGCTGCGCTGCGGGGCGCCCCGGCTGGCCCGGCTGAGGGTCTCGGCGTGCACGCCGCTGTTGCGGATCTTCGGGAAGGTGGCGAGGTCGTCGGCCCACACCTCCAGGTGCACCGCGTCCTGGAACTGGCCGAGGTTGAGGTCGTCGCTCTGCACCGAGTTGACCAGCCCGGTGGAGGGGTCGTTGGTGTGCCAGCACACCGCGTCGAAATCCATGACGGGGCGCAGGAGTTCGTCGGCGCGACGGAAGATCTGACTGCTGGTCAGTCCGAGCGCGGTGAGCTCCCGCAGGCCTTCGATCGCTGCGCGCGCGGCGGCGCGCCGCGGTCCGCGTAATCCCATGCGCCGGACGCTAGCACCTGTGTTCGGCTCGTGGCGACGGTGTGTGCGCGGATGCTCACGGCGTGACGGCGGCGGCCTCCTCGCGGGCGGCCGGTCCGCCCGGCGCGGGCAGCGCGCGGACCACCCGCAGCGCGAGCGGCGCGGTGACCAGGACGGCGGCCGCGCCGGCCGCCGCGAGCACCCACAGCGCGGCGCGGACGCCCAGCAGGTCGCCGAGCAGGCCGCCGGCGAGCGCGCCGACCAGGCCCAGCGCGCCGACCAGGACGTGCAGCGTCGCGCTGACCCGGCCGAGCGCGTCCTCGCTGGTCTCCGCCACCAGGACGGGGCTGAGCGCGATGTTGGCGACCGCGCCGAACAGGGCGGGCACGCCCGCGCCGAGGCCCGCCACCGCCAGGGCGAGCGGCAGCGGACCGCCGGCGGCGGGGTACAGCAGCGCGCACAGCGTCCCGCCGAGGTAGCTGAGGACGACCACCCGCCGGGCGTCGTGCCGGGGGGTGAGCACCCGCCCGGCCAGCGTCGAGCCGAGCAGCCCGAACAGCCCGGCCGCCATGCCGACCAGGCCGTACACGCCGGTGGGGACGGCCAGGGTGTGCAGCAGGTAGAGCCCGCCGAGCGCGCCGCTGCCCGCGCCGGTGACCACGGGCGCGGCCAGCATCAGCAGCAGCGCCCGGTAGAACCGGTTGCGGTACAGCAGGCGGCCGCCGACCAGCGCGTCGCGCAGGAACGTGGACGGCCCGGTGCGCGGGGCGCGCTCGCGCGGGGCGACGGGGCGCATGGCGAGCAGCGCGGCGGCGCTGAGCAGGTAGCTGACGGCGTCGACGGCCAGCGCCGTCGCGGTGCCGAACGCGACGATCGCCGGGCCGGCCAGCAGCCGGCCGACCAGGCCCGCGCCGAGCTGGCCGCTCTGCAGCCGGGCCCGCGCCCTGGTGAGTGCGCCGGCCTCGACGACCTGGCCCAGGTGCAGGAAGTACACCACCTCGGTGACCACCGACACCGCCCCGGACACCAGCGCCAGGGCGACCAGCCAGGGGATCGACACCACGTCGCCCGCGACGGCGGCGGCCACCGCGGCGATCGCCAGCGCGGAGACGGCGTCGAGCAGCATCAGGGCCCGTCGGGGCCGGGCGATCCGGTCGGCCAGCACCCCGGCGGGCAGGCCGAACAGCAGGGCGGGCAGGGTGCCCGCCGCGCCGATCAGCGAGACCTGGCCGGGGGAGGCGTCCAGGTGGACGACGGCCACCACGGGCAGCGCGACGGCGGTGAACAGGGAGCCGACGGTGGAGGCGGTCTGCCCCCACCAGTACAGGGTCAGGTCGCGGGCCACGGGTTCACTCCGCCGGTGCGTCGAGGGTGAACAGCAGGTCGGTGCGCGGCGCCAGGACCTGGTCGAGCGCCAGCAGGACGCCGGCCGAGCCGGTCCACAGCTCGGTGCTGTACCGCAGCAGGCCGAAGCCGAGGAAGCGCACCGTCCCGTCCTCCTGCGGCGCCGCGTGCTTGTACAGCCGGCGGGCGGCCCGGACGGCCCCGGCGCGCGAGGCCTCGTCGCCGGTCAGCAGGGCGTGCTCGGCGAGGACGAACGCGAACCCGGCGCCGCCCGCGAACAGCGCCGGCAGCGCGGTGTGGGCGCCGTGCAGCGGGGCGAGCAGGCGCGGCAGGGCCTCGGTCAGCCGCTCGTCGGGGACGGCGCGCAGGTACCGGGTGGCGACGTGCACCAGGCCCGCCGAGCCGCAGTACAGGTACGGCATGGCCCGCTTGTCCCCGGTGGAGATCGGGAAGAGCAGGCCCGCCGCGTCCGGGTCGGTGGCCCGGTCGAGTTCGGCGTGCAGCAGGTCGACGCCCCGCGCGAGCAGCGAGGTGTCGCCGGTGACCTGGGCGAACTGCTGGTGGGCGAGGGCCAGTCCGGCGCGCCCGTGCAGCAGGCCGGTGGCGTCGTCGCGGCCGAGCCGGGCGACCAGGTCCGCGCCGTGCGGCTGGGCGGCCAGCAGGGCGTGGGCGCGTTCGGCGTGGTGCGCGTCGCCGGTGTGCCGGTACAGCGCGAGGTGGCCCATCGCCAGGCCGGCCGCGCCGCCGTGCAGGGTGGCGCTGCGCCCGGTCAGCGGGTGCGCGTCGGCGGTGTCGAGCAGGCTCCGGGCCTCCTCCAGCAGCCCGTGCTCGGCGAGCACCCAGGCGATCCCGGCGAGGCCGACGTACAGGCCGGGGGCGAGCTGCTCGGCGTCGGCGAGGGCGTCGCGGCGCAGCCGCTCCAGCGCGCCCTCGGGTGCGGCGATGCCGCAGCGGTTCAGCGCGTGCAGCACGCCCGCCGCGCCGAACAGCACGCACCGGGTGTTGGTGGCGTACCCCTGCGGGACGGTCGGGAAGGTCCGCACCGGGTGCTCCGGGTCGGCGGCGGCGAGCAGGCCCGCCGCGACGGCGCCGCGCAGCTCGGCGAGGTGGCGCAGCGGGTCGGCGGCGACCTCCTGCGGCGAGGGCAGCGCCGGGGACTCGCTCGGCGGATAGTAGTGGGTGGCGCGCTTCCACAAGGTCTCGGCGACCGGGGCGAGTTCGGCCAGGTCGTGGTGGAAGTGGGTGAGCGTGTCGGGGGAGTGGCCGACGGTGAGCGGCAGGCAGCCCGCCAGGGTCTGGGCGAGTGCGCTGACGCCGAAGTCGTCCTTGGCGGTACGGCCGTCGCGGTCCACGATGTGCTGCGGCGGGACGAACCCGGGCGTGCCCATCGTGTCGGGTGTGTCGTCGGGGCCGCAGGCGGTCTCGAAGTCGATCAGCCGGATGTCGTCCTCGGGCGTGACCAGCACGTTGGCCGGGCTGACGTCCTGGAACGTCCAGCCGAGGGCGTGCAGGCGCTCCATCGCGGCCTCGACGGAGGCGAGGATGCGCTCGCAGCGCGCGTAGTAGGCCGCGTAGTCGTCGGGGGTGCTGTCGACCTTCATCAGGGGGTGGCTGGACGGCGGTATCCGGTTCAGCGACCTGCCCTCGACGAATTCGGTGACCATGAACTCGTGCCCGCCGGCCGTGAACAGGGCGATCGGCTCCGGGGCGAGGCCGGGGGCGAGTTCGTGCAGGGTGGTCAGCGTCCGCCACTCCCGGTGCAGCCGGACGACCGCGTCGTCCTCGCCGTCGCCGAGGCCGTGGAACGGGCGGGCCTCCTTGAGGAACACCTTGCGGCCGGTGGCGACCTCCAGCCCCTCGTAGGTGCCGCCGCCGCTGGAGTGGACGATCGCGCCCTCGATCGAGAACCCGCGCAGCACGACCGGCCCCTCGGGGCGGGGTGCGGCATCGGGCGCGGCCGCGGCGAACGGGTCGGTGAGGCCCTGCGGCAGGTGGAAGGACGCGCCGCGCTTGTCCGGCACGGCGTTGCCGTCGGCGTCCCGGGTCAGCGAGGTGCGGTTGCCGTCGGCGTCGACCTCGTCGCGGCCCCGGTACGCCCCGTACCGGTACTGCACGGTGTCGCTGCCGGGGAAGCGCCGGTCGGTCAGGATCAGCGGACCCTGCTCGCCGTCCAGCGCCTCCCGAAGCGCCTCCATCAGCCGGCGGGCCGCGTCGGCGTCCACCGGGTACGCGGCGATGAACTTGCCGCTCTGCGGCCTCGACGCGTGCTTGCGGTGCAGCCACCAGTACCAGTGGTCGGTGGAGAGGTGCTTGAACGCCACGTCCTGCGCGAAGCAGATCGCGGCGACGGTGTCCAGCACGGCGGCGGCCCGCGACCGGCGCGCCGAGACGTGCACCTTCCAGCCGTCGTCGGGCAGTTCCGGCATCCCCTCCCGTCGCCACATGGTCCAGATCCCGCCCGCCTTCCCGCGCCAGCCCTCGGCGGGCCGGCCCGGCGTGAACGGGTCGCCCTGCGGCGCGGCGGTGTCCAGCGGCTCGTAGTACTCCCGGTCCGCGACGGTGAATTCCGCCAGCGCCTCGGCCATGAACTCTCTCCTTGTCCGGTGGGTGCGGGGTGTCAGACGGCGGTGGGGGTGGGCGGCTTGACGACGCAGGTGATGCTCCACGTGCTGTAGAGGCTGGCCCCGTGCGCCTCCACCTCGGCCTCGTCGGCGGTGGCGGACGTCTCCTGGAGCGAGAGCACGGCCTCGGTCTCGGCGTCGTCGTTCTCGGGGGTGGGGTCGGTGCTCATCGGCGGCCTCCCGGGTGTCAGGACAGGGTGGGGTGGGTCGGGTTGGTGGGCGTGGTCGGGCACATGACCACGCTGGTGTTGCTGGCGGCGTGCGCCTCGACGTCGTCGGCGGCGGCGGGCGTCTCCTGGAGCGCGAGCACGGCCTCGGTCTCGGCGTCGTCGCTCTCGCGGGTGCGGTCGGTGCTCACCGGTGGCCTCCCGGGGGTCAGAGTTCGGTAGGGGGCAGCGTCTTGGTGACGGTGATGTTGCAGCCGATGGTCCAGGTGCTGGCCTCGTGCGCCTCGACCTCGTCGCCGGCCTCGGTCTCCTGGAGCGAGAGGACGGCCTCGGTCTCGGCGGCGTCCTCGCGGATCGGATCGGTGCTCATGGCGGTCTCCCGATGGGTGGTCCCGCCGGGCTCGATCGGCCCGGCGGGACACGGTGGTGGCTCCGCGCCGCTCAGGGCTGGGTGTTCGTCCCGGGCAGCCGGATGTGGCAGGTGACGACGCTCCAGGAGCTGTAGGCCTGCTCCGGGCCCTGGTGGTCGGCCTCGGCGACGGGCGTCTCCTGGAGGGAGAGCACGGCGGCGGTCTCGGCCGCGTCCGTGACGGTGGGGCTGACGTTCATGGCGGTCTCCTCGGCGGTCGCTGGGAGGGCCCGGGGCCGGGTCCGTGCCGGATCGGTGCGGGCCCGGCCCCGGGAGGGTCAGACCTGGGTCTTGGTGGGGGTGACCGTGCCGGTGCAGGCGAAGAGGCTGTAGGTGCTGGCCCCCCCGTGCGCCTCGACCTCGTCGCCGGTCTCGGTCTCCTGGAGGGAGAGGACGGCCTCGGTCTCGGCGGCGTTCTCCTCGGGGGTCTGCTCGACGCTCATCGTGGTCTCCTTCGCTGGCGGGAATCCGGCTCAACTGCCTTGAGAACAAAGCTAGTTGGGCTCGCTTCAAGGCCGGTACGAGCCCGGTTCAGGGTCGGTACAACCGGTGCCCCACCGCTCCGGGCGGTCGCCGATCAGCCGCTGCACCTCCGCCAGCAGCCGCACCGCGCGGTCGCGCTCGTCGGCGGCCGGAGCCGTCGCGGCGCCGTCCACCGCCACCCGCAGTGCCACCGCCGCCTGCCGGGCGAACAGCGCCAGCAGTTCCAGCTCGGGCAGCGCGGCCCGGGTCGGCCCCGGCGCCGGGTCCAGCACCTCCAGGACGCCCAGCACCCGGTCGCCGTGCACCAGCGGCGCGGCCATCAGCGCGTCCGGCACGTACCCGGTGGACTCGGCGACCGCCCGGTCGAAGGAGGCGCTGCGCCGCAGGTCGTCGACGATCATCGGCTCGCCCGAACCCGCCACCCAGCCGGCGATGCCCTGCCCGGCCGGGAAGCGGCGGCCGATCAGGAACTCCTGCCCCCGGCCCGACACCGCCTGGAAGACCAGCTCGAAGGAGTGGTGGTCGAGCAGCAGGATCGAGCCGGCCTGCGCGCCGAAGATCGCGCGGGCCACGTCGACCACCGACTGCAGGAGCTCCGCCACCACCGGATCGGTCGAGGGCGCTGCGGGGGCGGTTGGCTGGGTCATCTCGACCACGGTCCCTTCCTCGCGCCGAACGGACCGGCGCTCACCGGTCGCCGCCGACGCGGACGTTGGCTGCGGACAGGTACAGGGCGTGCTTCAACTGGAACGGCGTCAGCCGCGGCCGCCCGGACAGGATCCGCGCGCACAGGCCCGCGACGAACGGCGTCGCGTAGCTGTTGCCGCTGCTGCGCACGGTGCCGCCGCCCGGCCAGGCCACCTCGACATCGATGCCGGGGCCGAAGAACTCCACCGGCGGCCGCGGGTTGTACAGGTGCAGATCCGGGTCGGCCACCGGATGGCTGCCCACCGACACCACCGAGGAGAACCGCCACGGGAAGCTCTCCACCGGCGTGTTGTGCGCGGACGCGACGATCACGCTGCGCCCGAAGTACGCCTCGTCGGCCAGCACGTGCAGGTCCTCGACGTACCGGCTGCGGGTGGTGGACAGACTCAGGTTGATCACCTCGAAGCCCTGCCGGACCGCCCAGCGCAGGCCGGCCAGCAGCACGTCGCCGCGCCCGGTGAACCGCTCGCCGAGCACCCGGACGCTGTGCAGCTCGCAGTCCGGCGCGACCCGCCGGACGATGCCCGCGCAGGCCGTGCCGTGCCCGCACAGGTCGCCCGGGTCGTCGGCGTCCAGCGGATCGACCCGGATGCCGCCGTCCTCGCCCCGGCGCACCACGTGCGCGCTCGCCACGGCGCCGACCAGCGGATGGGTCGCGTCCACGCCCGAATCGACCACGCACACCCGCACCCCGCGGCCGGAGCCGCCGACCAGCGCGCCCGGCGCCGGACGCCCGGGCAGCGCGTCGGCCTCCAGCCGGACGTCCTCGACGGTCCGGTCCGCCAGGTACCAGGTCAGCCCGCGCGGGGACGCGGCCTCGGGCACGGTCGTCATCGCGAAGCCGCCTCTCTGCGGGAACGGTGGTCGCCGGCCAGCGACTCGGCGAGCCGCACGCCCGGGCGGTGGCCCTTGGCGGCGAAGCGGGCGGCGGCGACGGACGCGGC